>JAIXKT010000057.1:0-89240 GCA_026932145.1 Bacteroidia bacterium | reverse complement strand
AATTCAAAATCAAATAGTTAAATATTTTTATTCTTTTTGTCGTGCAACAGGCTCAATTTATTCTTTTTTGTTTTTTCTCTAAATTAACAAATTTAGGTTATATTGTTTTTGTGATTGGTATAATTTTCGCCAGAACCCAAAAAATCACTAAGAATGAGAAAAAAAACTCCACTCAACTAAGGAATTTTGACTAAAAAAGTTTTTTGTGAGAACTAAAAACAGTTTGTTTGTATTTTTACGCGGTTTCAATAGTTGAGTTTAAAATTACAAATGAGGCGATACTTCTTACTTATTTTTGGATGTTTATTGTGGTTGGCTTTCACAACACAAGTAAACGCGCAGCAGTGCTCCGTTATTTATGTAGCTCCTAATGGTGCTACATCGGGCATAGCCGGAACACGAAATAACCCGGCAGAAATTAACTACGCGGTAAATTCACTGATGAACAGCTCTATCAGAAAAATATTTTTAGCCGTTGGGGATTATATTTTGCATAACACTTTTCCGCTAAATGATAGTATGACCTTTGAAGGAGGCTTTGACCCTACATTGAATTGGGCAAAAACCAACGTTCGGGCTACCCGTGTTTTGCGAGATACTTCTAATATGGCTTCAAACCCCAATAGAATTATAGCTATTTCAGCATCAAATAGAAAATCTATCCGAATTCAAGATGTAGAAATCTATGTTCAAGATGCGACTCCGATGGGAAGAGGTGTTTCTGTTTATGGTGTTTATCTAAATGGATGCTCTAACTATACATTTAACAGATGCAAAGTAGTTGCGGGAAATGGGGCTAACGGAATTTCCGGCCAAATTGGTACAAACGGTTCAGGCGGTGCAGATGGTCAAAACGGACAAGACGGCAGCGAAGACGGTTCCGGCAATAACTTAGGAGGATCCGCCGGAAATGGCTGGTCAGGCGGTGCCAATAGAGGTGGAGCAGGAGGAAAAGGCGGAGACAAAGGCGGTTGTAACTGCTCTTGTGTATTCAGCCTCTGTACAAGAGTTTGCACCAATGACGGCAATCCGGGTAATGACGGAACCGGAAACGCCTCGCCTTCTTGCCCCTCCGGCAATGGTTGCGGCGGAATAAAAGGACTCGGAAATAAAGAGCCTCTGGTTTCTTTGGGTTGTTCCAACCAAGGTAATGAAGGCTATAATGGCAAAGATGGTAAGGCCGGCGTAAATGGAACGAATGGAAGCGGCGGAGCGAATGGCAATTATTCCCATAATAGCGGCTTTTTTCAGAATGGTGATGGATCTACTGGGGTTGCCGGTACTTCTGGCGGCGGCGGCGGCGGCGGCGGCGGCGGCGGAAGCCAAGGAGGTATGTTATGCGTAGGTAATACCGGCGGATCGGGTGCCGGCGGCGGTGGCGGCGGCGAAGGTGGACAAGGCGGACAGGGCGGGCAAGGCGGACAAGGCGGCGGCGGATCCTTTGCCGTCTATGTAGCAAATAATGGCGCTAATGGTTTTTTCCGTGATTGCAAACTGCAAGCAGGCCAGCCCGGCTTCGGCGGCAGTGGAGGACCAGGCGGCAGAGGCGGTAAAGGCGGCTACGGCGGTATCGGTGGACCAATAAACGTACCAGATAGCCCCTGCGACATCGGTGCCGGCGGCAGCGGAGCACCCGGAGGCAAAGGCGGAAACGGCGGAAATGGCGGAAACGGCGGAAACGGAATAGCAGATACATTATATGTAGCCGGACAACCAATAACTGTGCAACGACTTAAAAAAGATAATGAACCCGTCATCTATCTCGAATCAGGAGGATGCACCGGCACAAAAGTGAACGCAAAAGTTAGAACCAGCGGCAGCGTTGTATGGTTCTTTGGCGTTGGAGCAAACCCAACATCAGCAAACGGAGACTCCGTATTCGTAGAATATAACCTTACAGGAAGAAAAACAATAACAGTAGTCGTAAATGGAGAATCATTTACTTATAATGAATTTTTAGACATCCGCTTACCCGGAACACCTGACCCTGTTATTATCTCAACGGATTCAAGTATTTGTCAGGGGCAATCTCCAAACTTCTCGTCAAGTTTATCTGCAAATGTTTATTATTGGGATTTTGGAGGTGCTGCACCGGCACAGTCAGGAGCTAACCTTCAAACGATTAACAATATTCCGTTTATGACACCCGGTAACTATAAAGTTACCTTAAAGCTAAACACCGACTGCTGCGGTTTTTCTGATGTAGATACTTTTTCTGTAACGGTTCGCCCTACACCAATCCCAGCAGTTTCAATAGAAGCTGTTAATCAAGTATTAACGGCTTGTTCCGGAGATGTATTACGATTTGCTGCAACGGCATCAAATGCGGGAGTTTCACCAACTTATACTTGGAGTATTAACGGAGCAAATCTTCCTAATGCTAATGGGCCGCTTCTTATCGTGAATAATTTATCAAACGGAGATACCGTTACTTGTGCTGTTTTATCAACCCTCAACTGTGCAGGTGGCCAAACCGCATATTCCAATCCACTTACGGTAATTGTTTACAATCGTCCTACAATTACGGCAGGTTCGATTTCAGTACCGGCGTTTACCACACCTAATACAGTAATTCCAATAAGTGCAAGTGCTTCAGGCGGAGTACCTCCATACACCTTTTTCTGGGATTTCGGAAACGGGTCGGGTGGAACCGGTTCAAATACATCAACACTATTTTCAGCACCCGGAACTTACCACATAAAACTTAAAATTCGTGATGCTAACGGCTGTGAAAGCGTAACAGACTCTACTACAATTCAAGTTCAATTCAGCACGATTGCGAGTTTTGTTCCTTCGATAGTTTCCGGCTGCGAACCGCTGAATGTTGCTTTTGATAATCGTAGTTTATATGCAATCAGTTATTTGTGGGATTTTGGGGACGGTTCACTTGCTACCACAGAGCCTTCACCGATACATACTTTCCGCTTTACAAGCCCCGGTGTCTATAAGGTTAAACTCATTAGTATTGGAGGTGTAAATCAAGATACTGTAATTCAACAAGTTGTAGTATATCCGAAGCCAACTGCAGATTTTAGGGTTACGCCAAGCATCTTATGGCACGCAGAAGATACGGCATTTTTTGCCAATACATCATTTGGTGCCCGTCAATGGCTTTGGAATTTCGGAGATACTGCTTCTATCAACAATTCTTCAACTGAACCAAACCCATTCCATATCTATGAAAATATGGGAACTTATACCGTAAAGCTAATCGTTACCAATGAATTTGGATGTTCAGATACCATTACAAAAGAAAGTATTGTTCGTCAGACTTTAGATAGAGAGGAATTATTGAATAGTAACGGACTTATTATCAATCATGTTTATCCAAATCCATTTTCTTCTTTTTTTGATATAAGACTTACGGCAGAGCGCACTACTTCGTTAAAGATAGATTTAGCCGAAATGACGGGGAAGCGTATTGCTACCGTTTTTTCGGAAAATATTCAGCCCGGTAGCCATACCGTTCACTATACTACTCCCGAAAATCTCCCTGACGGGCTATACTTACTGCTTATTCAAACAGATAAACAACAACATTCAGCTAAACTGATACATATTCAACATTAAAAAACAATCAAATGATATTACGAAATAGGCTTTTTAGGATTAGCTGCATATTACTAACGTTATTTTGGGTTAATACTTGGAATACCCAAGCGCAGAATTGCGGTATTACTACGCCTTCATCGGAGATAGTTTACGTAACTCCAACGGGTACAGGCGTTGGTACACAAATAGATCCGGCCAGTTTAGCAACAGCATTAACTACAGCAAACTCATCTAATGGGTTTACAATCATTCGTTTAGCATCTGGAAACTATACAATCAATAATCCGATTGTGATGCAAGACTCTTTGATATTAGATGGAGATTATGATCCTTTGAATTGGGAGAAAAAATCAAATTTAGTAACTAAGATTTTACGAACAGCTCAAAATCCTCAAACAAACCCCAGCCGATTGGTCGCTTTTGAATGCATTGGAAAAAAAGATTTTTCGGTACGTGATATAGATATTTATGTAGCCAATGCAACGGGAAACGGGATGTCCACTTATGGCGTGTATCTAAATAATTGCCAGAATTATGATTTTTCCCGTTGTTATATTGAAGCCGGTAATGCTTCTGATGGTCAGAATGGGGTAGTAACACCAGTGGCTGCTAATGGCGTTGCAGGTGGTAATGGGCAATTAGGTTGCCGGAGATGTGCCGGCTCTAATCCAAATCAAAATAACGGTGCCGGTGCCGGCGGTGTTTCATGGTCAGTAGGCACTAATCGTGGGGGCGACGGTGGTAATGGTGGTATTGGTTTGGGTAGAACCAATGCTCCACTTTCCGGCTTATGTGACCCTCCGGCGATAGCCCAAGATGGCTTTGTTGGAAACCCCGGAATTGGTACCGGAGGCACAACACCCGGATACGGAGGAAACGGCGGAAGACATGATTATGTATGCCCTGTTCAGCTATCAGCTACCGAAGTGGCAAATTTCTTAGGAAACTTAGCTACATACTTTACGGTTTGCCCATCCAATGATGCCATTAACACTGGCAAAGATGGGGGAGACGGAGCAGACGGCTATCCGGGAACAAATGGTAATTCCGGTTATAATCAATTTTTAGGAGGATATTTTATGCCTGGTGATGGCTCAGATGGTCAAAATGGCTTACCCGGTGCCGGCGGCGGCGGCGGCGGCGGCGGCGGTTCTATTGGCCTAATACCAGAGTCTATTGATATTATCATAACCACAGTAAATGTTGGTACTTACAACAGCCATGGTGCTGGCGGCGGCGGCGGCGGTGAAGGTGGCCAAGGCGGCTTTGGCGGAAAAGCCGGAACCGGCGGCGGCTCATCATTTTCGGTATTTGTCTGGAATAATGGGCAAAATGGTTTTATCAGAGACTGCCAATTAGTTTCTGGGTTACCTGGTATCGGGGGCACTGCAGCATTGGGCACTGGCGGCGGTAATGGCGGAACCGGCGGAACCGGCGGCTTTGACGGCACTACCGTTGGTTCTAGCGGTTCAGGCTGTGAAGGCGGTAAAGGCGGCAATGGCGGTAAAGGCGGCAATGGCGGTAAAGGCGGCAACGGCGGCAATGGTGCCAACGGAGCAACATACTCACTATACCAAGACATCGTAAATGGAGGCCAACCCGTAAATACAATGTCCTTACGTTCACCCGTAGAACCAATTATCATCGTGTCAAATTCCGTATGCCAAAACGCAAAAGTAATCTGCATATTCCCCAATAGTTTGCCATCAGATATTATTGAATGGAGATTTGACGGCAACGCAAGACCCGCTTTCGCATTTGGAGATACAGTAGAAACCTATTTCACTACCAATGGAGAGAAAAATATCGTCATAAACTATAACGGAATTACATTTCGATACACAGCGTTTGTTCAAATTGGGTTGCCAAACCCACTACCAAACATACAGAACCCTACCAGCCGTGATACTTTCTGCGCAGGCGCGTCCCCACAGCTAAATGTCGTATATCCCAACGCACTTAACTATAACTGGCAAGTTTCTGGCCCAAATGGATTTTCTTTTTCTGGAACTAATGCTAACCTTTCTTTGCCTTCTTTAAGTAATGTAGGAACCTATGTAGTAACCTTACAAGTTGAAACTCCTTGCTGTGGCTGGTCGTTAGCAGATACTATGCGGTTGTATATTGTTCCAACACTGACTCCTGATGTTGTTGCTATAGCCACTAATCCGGCGAATTGCCCCGGTGTACCTGTTAATTTTCAGATAACCTCCATCGTTAATGGCGGTGCTAATCCAATTTTTATCTGGAAGAAAAATGGAGTTCCTTATCCCGGACAGCCACATGGTGCCGGATTTACAGCCACCGACTTGCAAAACGGCGATGTAGTAACTGTAACCATGATACCGGATTATCCTTGCCTTACCGTAGATTCTGTAACTGCAACGCCGGCTTACGGAATTTTACCCAAACCAGATATTCATGCGCTGCAAGCCCCAGATACAGTAGTAATTGGAAACCCCGTAACAATAACCACCTTTGTAGCTTCTGACGGAAATCCAAACCAATCCCTAACGTATTTCTGGAACTTTGGAAATAGTTTAACGAACCAATTTACCACTTCGGATACTATTGTGAGTTCTACAACGAGTTATGGAACAGAGGGGACTTACACCATAACGGTAATTGTTCAAAATATGCAAGGATGCCGTGATACAATTACCAGAACTCTTTATGCCGTAACTCCGCAGCCGTTAGCCGTTGATTTTACTTTTGCCCCTACACAAGAGTGTGGAAGTTTAACCGTTAATTTTACGGCACAAGTGTTGTTCGGGAACCCTACTATTTATCATTGGGATTTTGGGGACGGAGCCTCTGACTCTACTACTAATTTAACGATAAGCCATACATACGCCCCGGGTTCCTATTCCGTAACTGTACGGGCATCTAACCGGTTTTTTGCTGACACTGTTGTAAAGTACAGCATTGTACAGGTTTTTGAAAAACCCACTGCCGTGATTGCAATACATCAAATTCCCTGCGAAGATGTTCCTGTAGAATTTTTTGATGCCGGCTCCGGCGGTTATCAGCGTTTTTGGGATTTTGGAGACGGAACAACCAGCACACAATCTTCACCCTCTCATGTTTACACGCAAACAGGCCAATATACTGTTAAGTTGCGAGTCAAAAACTATAATGGACTTTGTGAAGACTCTACAAGTTTCAGCATTTTTGTAAATGCCAGACCACGTGCTTCCTTTACTGTAAATCAGGAGAAAATATGCAAGCCGGGTATCGTAAGTGTTACCAATACCACAGACGAGCGAGGAGACAATAACACAACCTATATTTGGGATTTCGGTTTAAGAGAAGGTTTTGCTGATACCTTAACTACAAGAGATGCTACGTTTACAAATTGGGAAGTAGGAACATATAACATTACTTTGGTGGCAACTTCTTCTTCAGGTTGCAGCGATACTTTCCGAATTGATAATGCTTATGAAGTTGCCCAGCAGCCGGAAGCCCAAATCTACGCAGAACCCAATGACGTAACACTTCCGAACACAACAGTAACCTTTAATAACAGCAGCCCACTCTCAGGCCAACTTTACGAATGGTGGATAGACGGAGATAGCACTATTGATTCAAGAGATCAAACACCTCCACCATTTACCTATGCCGTTCCCGGAGAATATCTTGTGCGTATGCGCACCTATGACCTAAATGGTTGCGAATCAACAGATTCTGTTCTCGTCATAGTTAGAGAAGCCGGCGGCTTGTTTATCCCTAATGTCTTTACGCCAAATGGAGACACTAAAAATGACCAATTAATGATTTCTCATGTTGGTTATGAATACACTATCGTGGTTTATGACCGATGGGGATTACCGGTGTTTTCCAATGCTGGAAATGGAATATTGTATTGGGATGGCCGTAACAATGGCGTAGATTGCCCTGAAGGAGTTTATACTTATCATATAAAAGCAACTTCTATTTCCGGTGAAAATCCAACAGAGCGTTTCGGTACAGTTGTATTATTGCGATAAATACCAAAATAACATAAGTGAAGCGGGCAGTTTTTTGAACTGCCCGCTTCACTTATAAATCTTTATAGCTCTTTTTGATGGTTTAAAATAGCTCGTTGTATATCTTCCGGCACGTCAATAGCCGTACTGTAGTTTTCTGTGATACCAACACGAATGGGAATACCCGCCTCTAACCAACGCAACTGCTCCAAGGATTCAGCTTTTTCTAATTCACTTACAGGGAGTTGAGAAATTTCTTGCAAAGAAATTCTATGGTAGCCATATAAGCCGATATGTTTTAAAAAGAAATTTTGGCTCATTAATTTTTGGGGTTCTTTGGAAAATGGTATCGGAGAACGGCTAAAATAAAGTGCTTGTTTCTGCTTATCTAACACTACTTTAACGCTATTTTCTTGGAAAAGCATTTGGCTATCTCGAATAGGGCTGGCCAAAGTAGCGACACAAGGATTATTGGTATCTTTCAAAATACCAACAACTTGTTCTATATCTTTCGGGTTAATAAAAGGTTCATCTCCTTGAATATTAATAAAATATGTACTATTTGGGAAATGCTGCATTACCTCGATAATTCTATCTGTACCGCTTTGGTGGTTTGGGTTTGTGAAAATATAGTTTCCTCCAAATTGTTTTACGGCTTGAGCTATTCTTTCGTCATCAGTAGCTACCACTAAGTAATTTAGGGTAGTAGCCATAGAGGCACGCTCATAGACACGCGCTATCATTGATTTTCCGGCAATATCGGCTAACGGTTTACCGGGAAATCTTGTGGAAGCGTATCGGGCAGGTATGATACCAACAATATGATTTGCTAAGACCATAGTTGGTGGGCGTTTTGTAGTGCTATTGGGATGCCGGCTATATTTTTCCCGCCGGCTGTGGCATAAAAAGGCTGCCCGCCGCCGCCACCTTGAATGTCTTTGGATAATACCTTTGCAAGCTGCACGGCACTTAATTCAGTTGTAGGTACAATATCTTCACTAAATACGATGCTCAACAACGGTTTTTCGTTAATGACTGCGCCAATAACGAATACAGATTGCTTTGAATTTTTTCGTAGTTCAAAACAAAGGTTTTTTACAGCATCAGCCGTATTTAACTTTGTTTCTTGGGAAACCAAAACCAACGGATACTTAGATGCTACAGGGGCTGTTTGCGCAATGGTTAATAATCTATCGCGCTCATGGAGCATCAATTCATGTTGGGCATTTTCTAAAAGAAATTGCTGGCGTTTGGTTAGATTTTGTAAATCTTGAATAGCTTTTTCAAGGTGTTGGGGATTGCCAAGAATGTTTTTTACTTGTTCAATTTGTTCTAACTGATTTTCATACCAGCTTCTGGCTTCTTCATGTGTAACGGCCTCTATACGTCTGATGCCTGCTGCAATAGCGGATTCACTGATTATCTTGAAGATACGGATTTCTTGGGTGTTGTTTACATGGCATCCGCCGCAAAGTTCTGTTGAAAACTCAGCCCCAAATCGGATAACTCGAACTCTATTTCCATATTTTTCCCCAAAAAGAGCAATAGCTCCCATGTTTTTAGCAACCTCCATAGCTACGCTACGGCGTTCTTCTAAAATAATTGCATCGGCTATTCTTTGGTTTACAAAGGTTTCTACTTGGGTTATTTCTTCTTTGGAGAGTTTATTGTAATGAGAAAAATCGAATCGTAATAGTTTATCTGAAACAAAAGAGCCGCGTTGTTCTACGTGTGTGCCCAACACTTTTCGCAAAGCGGCGTGTAGCAGATGGGTAGCAGAATGATTAGCACTAATTTTTGCCCTACGGTCTGAATCAATAGTTGCTATGCAGGTTTGGTCTTCTTGGGCAGGAACGGAATCCGTGATGTGCAAAATAGTGTCTAACTCTTTCTTCGTATCTAAAACATGGATAATCTGGTTTCCAATAACGATTGTGCCGGTATCGCCTACTTGCCCACCACTTTCTGCATAAAAAGGTGTTTCTGCCAGAATTATCTGATACTCAATGCCTTTTGTTGTTTTAACTTGCCGATGGCGCAAAATAGTGGTGGTAATAGAATGCTGCTCATAGCCCACAAAAGTTGTTTCTGCTTGCTTTATATTCCCTTGCCAATCAGATACTTGTATAAAAGCTGCATCTTTACTTCGATTTTTCTGCTCGTCTAATAACCGTTGAAATTGAATTTGATCTACTGACCAATTATTTTCTTTGGCCATGAGTTCGGTTAAATCTAATGGAAATCCGTAAGTATCATAAAGTTCAAAGGCAAAACTACCCTCAATAACTTTTTGTGGGCTGTTTTTTTCCATATATTCTTCAAACATCTGGGAGCCTCGAGCCAAACGATTCAGGAAGTTTTGCTCTTCTTCTTCAATAATTTTTTTGATAAAATCCTGTTGTTGAATAACTTCTGGAAATATATCTGCAAATTGATCGGCCAAAATAGGCACTAAACGGTGTAAAAATGGTCTTTTTTGATTTAAGTAACTAAAACCGTACCGAGAGGCTCTGCGCAGTATTCTTCTGATAACGTAACCTGCACCGGTATTGGAGGGTAATTGGCCGTCTGCAATTGCAAAAGTTATCATCCGAATATGGTCCATTACAACTCGCATCGCAATAGATTCTTTCTCAGACCTATCATAGTGGCAAGCAAGAGTTTCCTCTAAAAACGTTTTTAAGGGTAAAAAAATATCGGAATCATACGATGATTTTTTGTTTTGCAGCACCATACAAAGCCGTTCAAATCCCATTCCGGTATCTACGCTTTTTTTGCTCAGTGCTTCCAGATTTCCATTTGCTTTTCTGTTAAATTGAATAAAAACGATATTCCAGATTTCTATTACTTCCGGGTGTCCTATATTCACCATGAGATGCCCGGGTACTTTGGCTATATCCTCATCACTTCTTAAATCAATGTGAATTTCGGTACAAGGTCCGCAGGGGCCTTGGTCGCCCATTTCCCAGAAATTATCTTTTTTAGAAAATTTTAAAATTCTATCAATAGGTAAATATTGCTTCCATATCTCGATAGCTTCATTATCGCTCGCTAAGCCTTCTGAATCATCGCCGCCAAAAACGGTTACGTATAATTTTTCAGGATTGATTTTGTATATTTGGGTAATAAGCTCCCAACTCCAAGCAATAGCTTCCGGTTTAAAATAATCCCCAAAAGACCAATTTCCAAGCATTTCAAAGAAAGTGTGGTGGTAAGTATCGTAGCCAACTTCCTCTAAATCATTGTGTTTTCCGGAAACGCGAATACATTTTTGGGTATTGGCTACGCGGGGATGTTCGGGGGCTTTGTCGCCGGTAAAAATCAACTTAAACTGATTCATCCCTGCATTAGTGAAATGAAGTGTCGGGTCATCTCGGTTTACGGAGGGAGCAGAGGGAACAATTTGATGACCTTTGGAGGCAAAAAAGTCTAAAAATATTTTGCGTATTTGACTGCTATTCATAAAGTCCGCAAAATTACTAAGACTAACCAGAAAATTACCTTTTTTTTCAGTTTTATGCTAATCCTGAAACTGATCTGAAACTAAAAAGCGCAACCTACCGGAATTTAATCCGGTAAGTTGCGCTTTTTTTATGTAAGTGATTTTTTATTGGAACGATATTTTCCGTGTTCCAACGCCGGATGGAGTATAGATTTGTAAAGTATAAATACCTGCCGGTAAGTTATTTCGATAGATAACTTGTGTTTGGCTATGTGCCTCCGGATAGTATGAATAAACTATTTTTCCAGAAATATCAATCAATTCTATTTTTTGGATAGTTAATGCTTCTTGTTCAAGGGAAACATACAATTTGTCGTTTGCAGGATTTGGGAATACTGACCAAGTGTTTGCGGCGATTTCATGTTGGCGCCCGGATACGACATCCATCATAACGCTATCTAAGTGCAGAACTTTAAAAGAGCGTGGTAAGAAGAAACTCATCAGCGTATCGCAATATTTCTTAGCAGAATCTACGCCGACCGTTGAAGAGGCTGAGTGCCAATTCCATGGTTCAAAACCTACTCCGTTAAGTGGGTATAACCCGGCTGCCGGCTGGTCATTAAATCCGGCATTAATCAGGGGAGCTTGTATTCCCAAACGCTGAGCTGCTTTATTTAAGTCTAAGCTACCGCTTACTTCAATGATGGGCTGACCTGTTCCGGCGGTAGTTACCACAGCAGTTCCATACGGCGTGGTGGGATCTTGAACCCCATGCAAAGAAATCACCGGAACGTCTGTTGCCTCTAAAGCAACGGTATCTCCAACAGCACCGCCAAAGTTAAAAACTAATTGAATATTAGAAGGATAGCCAGGTGTTCCGCTATTTCCTTCTACGCCCCCTAAGGCTACGGTATCAATAAAAGGAACGCCTAATCCATCTAAAAATTTGGGGAGCAACGTTTCGGAGGATTTATTCAGATAAGCAACGTGAATGCCTACGTAAGCACCTGATGACGAACCGCCCATCGTGATTTTATCAGAATCTATACGATAAGTAGAGGCGTTTGCGCGGAAAAAGCGTACGCAAGCACGGCCATCTTGAATTGACCGCCAAACAGCTTGCATAATCCCCTTAGAACGAGCCTCTTGTGAAGCAGCTAACGGATTCCAACCCAAACGGTGATCCATAGATACAGCGACCCAGCCTCTACGAGCAAAACGCTTACACAACTCTACCATACAACTATCTGTCTTGCGCCCGTAGGTAGTTCCGGTTATATCCGGGCTGATAAAACTACCGGAATGTACTAATATTACTAATGGCCTCTTGGAAACTGTGTCTCCAATAGGCTCGTAAATATCCATCTTTAAATCTACTGGGGAAGAACTTGCATAAGGGATATTACTTCCATAAACAACATTGGGGGTTACTCGAACGCCCTCAAACACTTCTTGAATGTAACGCAACCGCTGCTGGCTATAACCAGACAGCGCATTTAGCACAAATAATGCAACTGCAACTTTGGATAATAATTGTTTCATAACAATTGGTAAAAACTGCTCGCAATATAATATTTTTTATGTGCCTTAGAAAAACATTTTTTACGAGGGGGCATAACCCTGTCTTAAACCGCTTAGCTATGGTTCGGAATAAAGAACAGAAAAAGGCGGTTAAGCCAGAGAGGTAAATCTTGCAAATAGCTCATTACAAGTTAGAAATAGGAAATTAGTCAGGAGAACTACTTGCCTTCCTAAGAAACTGAAAGGCCATTGTACCTTAGAGGTTGTTTAAAAATGGTGTAAAAATTGTTAAATTATTTAATATCACATGGTTAAATACATATTTATTTGTATATTGCTGATTATTAATCAGATAATTAAGCAAGTATGAAAGCCTACCCAACCAACCTAACTGATATTCAGTACGAAGCTATTGAAAAAATAGTAAATGATAACAGGAAAAGAAAGCATCCTTTAAGATGTATTGTAGACGCATTATTGTACATCACCAAAACTGGTGTTCAATGGAGATTGCTGCCTAAAGATTTCCCTAAGTGGCAACTCGTTTATTATTATTTCAGAAAATGGACAGCAGAAGGGCTTATTGAAGAAATACATGATTTTTTGCGTGATAAGTTAAGAAAGGAAAAAGGAAAACATGTTTCACCAAGTCTTGGATTAATTGATAGTCAAACTGTTAAAACTTGTTCTTTCTCGTTATCAAACGGTTATGACGGAAACAAGAAAATTAAAGGAAGAAAAAGACATATTATTACTGACACATTCGGATTTATTATAGCTATTGTGATTCATAACGCTGATATTCAGGACAGAGAAGGAGCTAAATATGTTCTTGAAGAATTAAGATATAAGTACCCTAGATTGACAAAAATATTGGCAGATCAAGGTTATACCGGTAACTTAGCTGAATGGATTTTAAAAAGTTTGAATTACACTTTGGAAATTGTAAAAAAAGTGGCAGGAATTAGTGGATTTAATGTCTTACCCAAGAGATGGATAGTTGAACGAACTTTTGGATGGCTTGGTTTTCAACGAAGATTGGTTAATGACTATGAATTCCACCCCGAATGCAGTACAAGCTTTGTGCACTTAGCTATGATTAGAATTATGCTTAACAGAATAAAAAAATAAATTTTAAACAACCTCTTAATTGCAATAATGTTCTAATAATGAAACTGTAGTTCATACTTTCAGAACTATAAGCCTAATTTTGCTAACCAAAATTCATAAAAAGCGATTTACTTTATTTTTTTTACCAAATAATTATATTTCTTTTTGCAGAATAAAAAATTGTATAAATTCGCAAGTTCGTGAATACTTTAAGTGTTATTAAGTATTTACGGTAGGTATAAATTTTTTAAGGGTAATTTTATGAAACAGATTTACAAAATCAGATTGCTTTTAGCGACAGTGTTTCTAAGTTCGTGCTTTTACGGACTCTATGCGCAACGTAACGGAAATGTTACAGATTTGGATGTTTTGGTAAAGAGGAAGCTGGCTTTAGTAGATAGCTTAAACAATTTACCGGATAATGTGAAACTTCCGGGTAACTTTTCATCATTTGTAACCGGCCCGGAACAAGACTGTAGAAGTGCTCTTCAGGTGTGTAATCAGTATTACATTCAGCCAAACTCCTATACAGGTTATGGCTCTACACGAGAATTTAATGGGGGAACATGTCTCTTAGCCGGCGAACGTCAATCTGTTTGGTACGTTTTTACGGTACAAAACAGTGGTACTTTTGGCTTTACTATCTCTACTACGTATGACTATGACTTTGCGTTATACAACCTAACGGCAATTGGTGGATGTTCGGCTGTTCCGGGAGCTACCCCGGTACGCTGTAATTTTGCTGCACCTCCCGGCACTACAGGCCTGCGCACACCCCAAAGCCCGCCCGGCCCTGCTAATGGAGCTACTTCTCCAGTCATCCCGCTAAATGAAGGCCCCGCCGGAAACCCTTGGATGCCAGGAATTAACGTAACCGCAGGAACAACTTATGCCCTTATTGTAGATAACTACACACAAGACCAAACAGGCTACCGAATAGACTTCTACGGAACTGCCCAAATCTTCGATAATACTCCACCTGCCTACAATGGCTCATTACCTCCTGTATTTAATTGCGCTACAAATCAAATTACAGTTAATATTAATGAAGATGTATTTTGTAGCTCAATAGCTGCTAATGGTTCTGACTTTTCAATCACCGGCCCCAGCTCAGTAACGATTTTGAGTGCCGTTGGTGTAGGGTGCGGCTCAGGAAATAACTGGACTCGTCAAATTATCTTAACCATTGATGCTTCTTCCCAAATTAATACCGGTGCTTACACAATTAGTTCAAAAGTCGGCACAGATGGCAACACCCTGTTAGACAAATGCGGAAATGCTTTTTCAGTAGGAGCTACTGCCGGATTTACCTTTACCCACACAATGCCAACCTTTACTTCTACCTCCGTTGCTTGTTCACCTTCTCGAACCATTAGAGTAAACCTAAGCAGCCCGGTAAAATGCTCGTCTATAGCTTCTAATGGCAGTGATTTTACATTAACCGGCCCCGGCTCAGCAACTGTTACCGCAGCATCCGGTGTGGGCTGCCCTGGTTCAGGATCAGTAACTGCCATAGATTTAACTTTTACTGCTCCCACTGTTAGCGGGTCATACACACTAAACTTAGCTTCAGGAACAGACGGTAATACGCTCTTAGCAGCTGCTTGTAATCCGGGATTTCAAATGACGACAGGCGCAATAGGAAGCGTAAATCTACTTGGAAACATAACCGTTACCGGTACAACCAGTATTTGTTCAGGAAGCAACACTACATTAACCTTAACCAATGTTCCTGCTGGTGCTACGGTATCATGGTCTCCTGCCTCTGGAACTCCCGGCGGCTCTCCCTCAGGAACTACCTATAATGTAACTCCATCTGTTACAACCAATTATACAGCAACGATTACCTACGGTACTTGTATTGTTGCTGTTACCCAAGCTGTTAGCATAGTTCCGCCACCGGTAGTTTCGGTTTCTCCCAAAAACCCAAAATTGTGTACAGGTGGTACGGTAAACTTAGTAGCTGCTGCTACCGGTGCTGCCGATAACCTCTATACCTTTATCTGGAGTATGTCTCCGGGAGGGGCTTCTGTTCAAACAAATACAGGTGTTGCTACCTCTACCTATGCAAATGCCGGAGCCGGAACTTACTACGTTCGTGTAACAGCAACAACAACTGGCTGCGTAGGTAACGAAACATCTACGCAAGTAACTACTACAGGCGCAGCCCCAACCCCAACTTGTAACGTTTATTATGTAACCACAGCAGGCGGTGGCAATGGACTCTCTTCAAGCAGCCCCACTGATATTGTTTCTGCCGTAAACGCAGCCCAGTGTACCGATGCTGTTATCAAGATGGCGGTAGGAGACTATACCATAGATGCACCACTTAATATAACAAGTTTTATGACCGTTGAAGGTGGCTACAACTCCACTTTTACTACCAAAACATCATCTACCTCAACAAGTGGTGCTTTTCCCAACCGTGGTACCAGAATCATCCGTAGAAACTCATCAAGTACCTCTACACGAACCTATTATGGATGGAGACCCGGTACAATGTTTGGCAGTGATGACTTTACCAATACCAACATTGCCACGATAACTCAAAAAATATACGTCTATGGCCAGCCAACCAGTTTGGACGTAACCAATATGACCCTTGCTTTTCGGGTTATACATACTTATTGCGCAGATATGCGTATTACCTTAACATCACCAGTCGGCACCACAATGAACCTTGTTTGGGATAATGGAGGCAGCTCCGCTGGCTTTAACGTTACTTTCGTAAACTCAGGTGGCAGTGGAACCACTGCTTCGTGGCCGGGGTCAGGAGCTATGATAACAGGCTCTTGGAGACCGCAAGCAGGTAGTTTTGCCGCATTCGCCGGTCAAAACCCAAACGGCTACTGGACAATTACTGTAAACGATAAAGATATTACAGTGGACTGGGGGCAAGTGATGGAGGCTATATTATCCTTTGGTGCTATACCAGTTCCAAACCTGTGTGACCCTGGAACAGCTACTGGGATGCTCTTACTACCTAATCCATATACACCCGTTAATAGTGGTCTAAGCCCAAGAGTAAGTGCTTTTACAACCTCTCCGGGTGCAAAATACTTTAGACTTCAAGACCTAACCGTAGATGTTGCCGAAGGCACACATGGCTATCGCATCACGAACTATGGAATATACATTGGACAAGGATCTTCTGATTATGATATTACCCGTTGTGTTTTTAATGTAGGCTCAGGCTCACCCGGCGTACCCGGCGAGAATGGCGTGCGTGGGCGCGGTAGAGGCTGGAATGGTGAAGCTGCAACAGATTATTCAGGGGTAAATGGCTATAGTAACTCATGGATGAATGGCGGTACACGAGGAAGTAGCCCTGTTAATGACGGTGGAGCCGGAGGTAACGGAACTGATGCGAGTGGTACCCCACAAAGACAAGATGGTGGTGCGGGTGCAGGCCCAGCCGGAGGTGCCGCCGGTGCCAAAGCAACAAATAATGCATTTTCAGGAAATTGCTGTGCCTGCACAAATACCAACACAGGAGGAGCTAATGCAGGTAGTAATGGCGGTGGTGCTACCGCAGCCGGTGCTAACGGGGCTTCTGCCGGAACAAACGGTTCAGCATATAGTTATGCCGGTTACTTTATAAACGGTACTAATGGTACGAACGGAGATAGTGGTGCAGATGGTTCCGGCGGCGGCGGCGGCGGCGGCGGTGCCAGAGACCAAGGGTGCGATTGTTTGGCTTGTTTCTGTACTTGCGCCGATGAAGGTAACGGCGGTGCCGGCGGCGGCGGCGGCGGTGAAGCAGGAACCGGCGGAAAAGGTGCCATAGCAGCCGGTGCCAGCTTCGGCGTATTCTCATGGAACAAAGGAGCAAATGCCAATGTAACAGACTGTATTATCAATGCTGGAACAGCTAATGGATCATTAGCAGCCGGTACTTCCGCTTTGGGAGGTACGGCTGGCATCGGTGGTACTCGCACTAACGGCAGCGACGACGGTGGCTGGGGCGGTAACGGCGGTAATGGCAGTAACGGCGGTAACGGCCAAGCCGGCGGATCCGCAGCAGGAGCTACTGTTGGGCAACTATGCGACCTAAATGCAGCCGGAAATACCGCAACCATAACTGCCTATACCAACTTCACAGCCTTAACTTCACAGCCTGTATTGCAAACAGATAACAAATCTTGCACACAGGTAACCAATAACTTTAATTTACTTTCTACCCAAATATGGAACAGTTTGGGCGGCGGAGATTCGCTAACAACTCCGGTACTTGGGTCTAATTCAGTAAATATTGCTACTCGATATAAATATAATCAACTTGGCTGGAAGTCCCCTGTTATTACCACAACTACAACAAACACATTATTAAGTGCTAACTTAGATGCAGCACCCAGTGGCTGGATTACTACCATAACCAATAATCCGAGGGGAACTGCGCCAGCAATTGATTATATCGGCACAACGGTTAATCCGGGTGGCTACGCTCCCGCACAAGGAACAGGAATGTTACGCTTTAACTCGTATTCCTGTGAAAACGGTGATGCTATCAGACTTAGAAGCAGCTCCTTCTCCACATCCGGCTATACCAACTTACAGTTAACTTTTAATTGGTTTCAAAACAACAGATACCCCGGTAGTAACGATAATGTTACTGTTCAATACTCAACGGATGGAGTTACCTTTACCAATATTAATACCTATTATCGTTACAATGCTGCAACCGGCTGGACTACCCAGACAATTACATTACCGGTTGCTTGCAATGGCCAAGCAACTCTCTATTTAGGTTTTCTCTTTAACTCTCTTTGGGGGGATGATTGCCACATGGATAATATTACACTGACTGGCCAAACTACCGCAACCCAAACATATACTGGTTTCAAGCAGTTGGCTACTAATCCGCCTATTAATGACAGTATTTCGGTAGATGTTCCGGCAGTTTGCCCGGGTGTGCCGGCTACCTTTACGAGTGTACGCTATAACGGCGTTACCGGGTATTCTTTTGCGTGGTCTGTACCTTCCCCTCCTGTAGGTGTTACGGCTCAAATTACCTCTCCTGCATCAGGTCAAACCGGCATTACTTTTACCAATGCTAACGCTACTCCTCAAACGGTTACGGTTCAGTTAATTACTACGTCTCAATGTTGTGGTCCCTTAACTACTATGACTAAAACGATTACGGTAAACCCGAGTGCAGGAGTTCCGGTTACGGTGAACGTACCGGCATGTGTAGGAGGTTCTTTTACGGCATCGGTAACTAGTTCTGGCAGAACGTTCTTTAACAGTTTACCGGCAGCGATACCGGATAATAGTTGCGTGGGAGCTACCAGCACGATAACGGTTTCTGGAATGGGTGCGGCAGTACCATCAGATAGAATTTCTGTGATGGTAAACCTTACCCACACATGGGACGGCGATTTAGAGTTGTTCTTAGTAACGCCGGGCGGCCAACGTCTTGGACTATCTAATAGACGTGGCGGTAGTGGTGATAACTATACGAATACTGTGTTTACGGACTCTGCCATAACCGCTATATCTTCAGGATCAGCACCATTCACGGGAGTTTATAGGCCGGAAACAGCTACTTATGGTGGCTGCACAGCTTCTACAATAACAACTTTTGGTGCTATTGGCGGAGGAACTATTGTACCTAACGGTAACTGGAGTTTGGTCGTTTACGACCGCGCCGGAGGCGATGTTGGCACCGTAATTTCATGGTACATCAGTTTCCCTGGTTCGGTAACGCCTGCAGGAGAAACCTACAACTGGTACACAACTTTAACCGGCGGAACTTCTATTAAAAATGGAAATTCATATACCATTCCTTCTATAGCTTCCGGAGCCAACGTTTACTATATAGAGGCACAAAGCTCCGAAGGTTGCCCAAGTCCTTATCGCCAGCCAATAGTAGTTTGGGGCGTTCCGATGATAGCTCCTACCGTTACAGTAACGACTACTCCTTGCTTGGGTAGCAATGCTGTATTGACGGTATCTAACGATGCAGCGATACAAACACAGTATCCCGGTGCAATTTACCGTTGGTGGGATGCAGCCTCAGGAGGAACCAACATAGGTACAGGAACGCCATTTACAACGGCTGCAACGATTTCTATTCCACAAAATTTCTGGGTTGAAGCAGTTTCCTCTAACGGTTGCGTTAGTCCACGAACACAAGTCGTAGTAACCCCAACCCAAACCAGCCCTACCATTGCTAATGGAACTGCCTGCGCACCGGGAATCGTTACCATGACCGTTACGAATCCTCCTCAAGCTTCCGTAGAATCCTTTAATTGGTACACAGCAAATATAGGAGGCACTTTATTGCAGTCTTCCCTCGTAAATACCTATGATACGTTACTAACCGGTATGACCACAGCTACTTTGTATGTTTCTGTAAAGATGCCGAGTTGTACGGAAGGCCCTCGTGTAGCGGTAACAGCTACCGTAACAGCTACACCTGGAACATTAACTTGGACTGGTAACGGGCTTACCGGAGCCAATAACTGGATTGACCCCAATAACTGGGGTGGTTGTGTGCCATCTTGCGCAACCAATGTAATAATCCCCAATACTGTTGGAAACCCTGTAAATAACCCCCCCAGAATTGGTTTTAACCCATCCGCTGCAGCTTGTAATTCTATAACAATTCAGAATGGAAACTCACTTCGTTTTGAAGACGATAAATCAGAACTAAATGTGTGTGGTGATTTCAACCATAATGGCCAAATTATAGCACTTGCCGGTGGAAAAATCAGATTTACCGGAGCTGTTACTCAAAACTATAATAAAGGTATATCCGCAACAGGCGATCTACCGGATGTAGTTATTAACAATACTGCGCCAAGTATAGCTAATCGGAAGATAATTGTAAATCAAACAATGCGCATTCAGTCAACAGCTATTTTAGCCTTTATCTCTGGCTGGATAAAAGTTGTTCCTGCTGCTGAAGTATATTTATTGAATAGTGATACCTCTGCAATTTCGGGATACAATATAAACTCCTATGTAGCAGGAAGTTTGAGACGGACTACGGTTGCAACAGGTAAATATGACTTCCCAGTTGGCTTAGACCATGAAGGTGCTGGTGGCGTTGGATACCAATTAATGACTCTAAACTTTACAGCTACCAATAATGCTGATAATATTCGGGTTGATTTCAAGCAATATATGACTCTACCGTCAGCTTTGGGAGTATCAGCATGCGGAGCAAACTTTAATATGCAGCCTCTAAACAATGGAATGTGGACAGCAGAGCCATTCAATGCTGCATTAGTTTTGATTCCAAATGCTTCATACACAGGTGTGTATAACGCAACTTTACGTGGGCGCAACTTTAATAATGCCGGTGGAGCTACTTCTTCTGCATTATCTAAAACTCCAACCGGAATGGGAACATGGGCACTAAGCGGAAGCTGTATATCAGGGTCTGTTCCTGGAAATACAATGTGCTCCGGATTAAATTCTTTCTCGGATTTTAATGAAAACCCATCTGCTGACCCGCTACCGGTAGTATTATTAGACTTACAGGCAGCTCCCAGAACAAACTTTATAGCAGTTACGTGGGAAACTTCTTCAGAATTTAATAATGCCGGTTTTGACTTAGAACGCAGCTTAGATGGTTCACATTTTACGAAGATAGCATGGAAAGATGGGCATGGAACTACAACAGCACCCCAAAAATACTTCCACGATGACTTAAATGTGAAACCTAATGTACGTTATTATTATCGGTTACGCCAAGTTGATTTAGATGGTAGATTTAGCTATTCTAATGTTGTGGAAGCTATCATTGCGGATGAACACGCTTTTTCAGCAATACTATATCCAAACCCAACCGAAAATGAACTGAATGTAGCTCTCGTACTACCGGAAGATGACCAAATTGACTTTACTATCTATAATAGCATTGGGCAGAAAGTTTATACTACTACTCGGAAACTTCGCGCAGGTACTCACGAGGTAAAACTTGACCTATCAGAACTTGCCGTAGCTACCTATCAGATTAAAATAAAAACCAGTTACCGTGAATTTATAGACAAATTAGTGAAAGTTAAATAAAATATTCAAAAACGATGCTAACTTAGCATCGTTTTTGTTTTAATTAAAAACATTAAAATTCATTAAAATCATGAAAACGAAGATTTTTCTTTTAGCTATTGGATTAGCTATGTTTTCTTGTAAAAAAGAAAGTAATATTGTGCTGAACCCGCAGGAAAATGTCAATGCAGCTATTGACAATGCTACTGCCGAAGACGAATCTAATAAGATTCGAGATTTAACCGGCCATTTGGCCGCAACTAACGGATATAAAGTTTCCGGAACCTTTGTTCCAGTATGCGCTACGGTAACTTTGGATAGACCAAACAAAAAAATGACAGTAGATTTTGGTACTTCTGGATGTGTCTGCACTAATTGGGACAACAGAACAAGAAAAGGTAAAGTATATATCCAATTTACCGGAAACTGGGGACAAGCCGGCTCAACCTATTCTGTAACTACTGAAAACTACTATGTTAATGGAAATCAGCATATTGTGCACGAAGTGGGTACCTATAAAGGGTTAAACTCAAATAGCCAACACTATTGGGAGGTTACTGCTGATGATTCGGTGAAATTAAATGGAACTTCTCCCATAGTTACTTGGAAATCAACACAAACCAGAACATGGATAGCAGGCAGCTCCACAGTAGCAGAATATTCTGACGATAAATATTCTGTTAAGGGAAATGCTTATGGCGTTAATCGTGACGGTAAAAATTATACAATTACTACAACCAAAGACGTTATTGTAGATTTAGGCTGCAGCCCAAGCACGGTCAAACTTACCACCGGCACTTTGGACATTAAAGTAGATAATAGATCAATTATCCTTGACTACGGTAACGGCGTTTGTGATAATAAAGTTTCCGTTACCGTAAATGGCCAAACTTTTGAAATCGTTATTCAATAAATTCATACCATAAACAATGAAACCATTACGTATTGCTTCCATCTTCTTGATACTCATAATGATAGTATCTTCGTTTAACTCTTGCAAAAAAGAAAAAGATAGCTTTGATGATAATATTCAACCGGCTACTGACCAAAGTTTAGCGGATAATGAGTTGAATAAAATAGGAGATATGATGGATAATGTCGCCCAGAATCAAAGCCTAAAAACCCAAAGTTCATTTCTACCAACTTGCGCTGTTGTAACTATTGATACTTCTTCTGCAACCCGCTTGATTACCGTAGATTTTGGCACAACCGGCTGTTTATGTACCAATTGGGATAGCAAAGTCCGCAAAGGCAAAGTCTATCTTTCTTACACAGGAAGATACCGCCAAACGGGATATTCTCATTCTATTTGGACTGAAAACTACTTTGTAAATAATAACCAGCACATTATCCATAAAACGGTTGAAAACCGTGGACTAAACGCATCTAACCAATCTACTTTCAATATAACCGTTGATGACACCATTATCTTTACTGCAAATGGAGGCGTATTTACATGGAAATCAAATAGATTACGTACTTGGATAGCCGGTGAATCAACTATTGGCCTTTATTCAGATGACATCTATTTAATTGAAGGCCAGGGTTCTGGAATTACCAGAAATGGCAAAAACTACACAGTTACAATAACAGAACCAATCCGTGTTGATTTAAGCTGCACAGGTAGCCACCGAACTGCCGGCAAGATTACCATTGATGTTTCCGGAAAAAGCCCTATCTACATAGATTACGGTAACGGAAATTGCGATAACGTAGCAACCTGCACCATAAACGGACGCACTTACACATTTGACCCAAGGTAGTTTATGATTAACCTACTCTGTAAAGGCGGAAAAGAAACTTCTTTTCCGCCTTTACTTTAAACTAATTTTGGCTATCAATATTTTTATTATCACTATGTTAAAAAAAATATTGACAATAGCAGGAGTTCTTTTTTATCTGACTTCATGTACTCGCACACCTGAATTTTATATCCAAAAAGCAAATATAGCGATGAACTCCCAAGATTATTATCATGCCGTAAAGTATTATGATAGAGTAAAAAAAGACAAACTAAATATTGAAGCTATTCAAAATCAAGGATATTGCTATATGAAACTGTATAGGTGGAAAGATGCGATAACTTGCTTAGATAAGGTTATTTTGCTGCAACCCACGCAAAAAACAGCCTATAACAATAGAGGTCTTTGCAGAAGAAATTTAAAGCAACATGAATCGGCGTTGCAGGATTTTACAACTGCATTGAGTTTAGACACTCAATTTTGGGCTGTTTATCTGAATAGGGGAACTCTGTATAAAGACTTAGAACGTTATGAAAAAGCCTTGGCAGATTTTAACAAACTTATCCAACACGATTCTACTTTGTATAAAGCATGGAATGCACGCGGAACAGTATTTTTGGCTCTGAAAGACTACAAATCTGCACTGACGGACTTTGATTTTAGCATTCGCATAAACCCTCAATATGCACCTGCATTTCATAACAAAGCGTTACTTTGTAAACAACAACAGGCTTATTCAGAGGCAATTAATTTTATCCAAACCGCAATTCAATTAGAGCCGAATGAGCCGGAACACTATAACTTACGGGGCTTAATTAAACAAAATAAACAAAACTATATCGCTGCCCACTCAGATTTCGACCAAGCTATTCGGCTAAACTCCCAAAAGGCAGCTTTTTACAATAATCGAGGCTTGAACTGGTACTATCGAACAAATTATTTTGCAGCACTTTCAGATTTTTCAATAGCACAATCTATTGACCCTGAAATGGTTAGTATCTATCTGAATCAAGGAGATTGCTATACAGAATTATTGGATTATCACACAGCAAAAATTTGTTTTGAAAAAGCAATTCAACTAAAACCCTCAATGTCAATTCCTTATAGTAAATTAGGAATCGTATTCTTTTACCTAAGAAAATACTCGGATTCATTGCGAAATTTAGAAAAAGGGATTAGCCTTGAACCATTTAATTACTTTGGATACAAAGCTCGCGCACTATACTATTTCGGGCTGGAAGATAATCTTTCCGGCTGTAAAGATGCCCAACAAGCATACGAACTCAGTGAAAATAGAGACACTGACTTAAAAGATTGGCTAATTAAATATTGTGCTAAAAATTAGATAATATATTCTGTATTAAATAATTATACTAATTTAACAAATATTGAAAATAATAGATAATCCTAAAGACTTACTCTGCTTCTGAATCTGAATCAGGAGTTGGGATGGGCGGATAAGCATCTTCATCTAATGCACTTTTAGGATAACCTTCCCCAGGTAGTAGCAGTGCATAACTTTTCCCGACACCAATAGGCAAAACATCTTTTAAAATCCAAGGATTTAGATATTTTATCGTTTTAAGACTTGTTCCATAATATTTTGCAAACTTTGATAAATCCGGAATCGTTTCAGTAATTAAAATGGATTTAGTCGGTAATTTTGGATATAAATCTCCTTCATAAATTTTATAGCCGTAGTTTTCTGAGTCAGAAAGGATTAATTTTAAGGCTAAAATTCTGAATAAGTACCGGGACGTTTCCTGATTTAGGAGCAAATCATAATAGTTACCTTGCTGTTGTTGATCCAAAACGCTTTTAACGCCGCCAACACCCATATTGTATGAAGCGGCAACGAGAGTCCAATTTCCGAACCGCTGGTAAGCATCTTTTAGGTAACGGCAGGCAGCTTTAGTGGCCAACGTTACATGACATCGTTCATCAACAAAATCAGAAACCTCTAATTGATAGTGCTTTGCAGTAGCCGGCATAAACTGCCAAAACCCTCTTGCCCCTTTAACAGACGTACCGTTTCCAAAATGACTCTCTGCTGCCATTAAATAAAAAAAGTCTTCAGGGATGTTTTCTTCCCGAAGTGTCTTTAAAACATCATCTTTCCAGCGGTTAGCACGCTTTAAAATGAATATTGTTTGTGCATAATTGTAAACCACGTTAAGTAGCTCTCTATCAAAACGTTCTCTTACTTCAAAATCTTGAAGAGGTACTTTTTCACCGGCAAAAGTTACTTTTGCCGGAATAGGAGGGGCTACTAATACCGAATTTTGACGCAGATCTTTGGTCTTAACAACCTTTAAACTATCTTTGAAAGAAAGCATCCATCCTGCAATAACCGCTAATAAAAGCCCCACACCAAATCCAATATGCCAGCCCGACCGCTTCATAATGTTTAAAAATTAGGTTGAAGAATATTTTTATTATAAAAATTATCAATAAACTCGCATACTTCTTCGGCAGTATCCACAAGGGTGATAAGTTCTCTATCTGTGGGAGATATGTAACCTTCTGATATTAAAGTAGTTTCAATCCATTCAAAAAGACCACTCCAGTATTTTCTGCCGACTACAATGATTGGGAACTTTCTGATTTTATGGGTTTGAATAAGCGTTAGGGCTTCAAACATTTCGTCTAAAGTTCCAAAGCCTCCGGGTAAAACCACAAAACCTTGTGCATATTTCACAAACATGACTTTTCGGACAAAAAAGTAGTCAAAATTAATGTTATGCGCCGAGTCTATGTATGGGTTATGGTGCTGCTCAAAAGGGAGTTTGATATTTAGGCCAACCGAAGTAGCACCGGATTCAAAAGCACCTTTATTACCGGCTTCCATGATGCCGGGACCTCCTCCGGTAATTACTCCATAGCCATGCTCCCCTAACTTTCTGGATATTTCGACTCCTAACTCATAGTAAGGCTGGCCGGCTTTAGCACGGGCAGACCCAAAAATAGACACACAAGGCCCCGTCTTTGACATCCGCTCAAACCCCTCCACAAACTCAGCGATAATTTTGAATATCTGCCACGTATCTACCATACGCTTTTCTTTCCAATCTTTAAGATTATGCGCTGTGCCCATCGGGTTTATTTCCTGTATCATAAATGATTAGCTTGATAATTAAGACTTTAAAAGATATTATGATTTTAACCCGCTAAGATAGTGCTTATTTGAGTAAATTCAGCTAAAAAAACGGATACATTTTAAATTTACAAAGCCACTAAATGTTATATACTGCAAAAAAAACATCATTTTTTTGAAAACTCTTTAACTTTATTTTGAAAAAAACTCCTTTGTTAAGTTAAAGCACTTAACTTTGCGAATCACTTATGAAGAATACCCGAAAAACCTTATATGCGATTTTCTTTGGGGCTATTTTCTTGGGAATTGTTGGCTTCCGCCAGCAAGATGTCTATTTTGAAATAGCTAAAAACTTAGATATACTAACCCGTTTATACCGTGAACTTCACAATAACTATGTTGATGAAATAGAACCCAATCAATTATTCAGAGAAGGCGTGGAAGCAATGCTATCCTCGTTAGATCCTTACACAAACTACATAAGCGCCTCAGAAGTAGAAGATTATAGATTTTTGAGCACCGGCCAATATGGCGGAATAGGAGCTACTATCGTAGAAAAAAATGGCTCTTATTTCATAACAGAAATCTATCAAGGAACACCAGCCCAAACCGGCGGCATAAATATAGGTGATGAAATTGTAAAAATAGATAACGAAGAATTGGCAAAAACAAAGTTAAAGTACGAACAAGTCAGAGACCTTTTACGCGGCCAACCTAAAACTAAAATCAATGTAACCGTTAAACGCTACAAAACTCCCCAACCGCTTAGCCTTACCCTAACAAGAGAAGAAATTAAAGTAAAAAATGTTCCGTTTTCAACTGTTTTTTCAGACAAAATCGGCTACCTACATCTCAATAGTTTCACCAATGACGCTTCGGCAGAGGTAAGATCAGCTATTGAAAGTTTTAAAAATAAAAATCCTGATTTAAAGGGAATTATCTTAGATTTACGCGGAAACCCCGGCGGACTGCTAAATGAAGCTATTCAAATAGCCAACTTGTTTATTCCACGTAACGAAAAAGTAGTAGAAACCAAAGGACGAATGGAGGGTTCTAATGTGATATACACCGCCAAAGACCACCCGTTAGATATTAATATTCCCTTAGCTGTACTTATTAACGGCCAAAGTGCCAGTGCTTCGGAGATAGTTTCCGGCGTAATGCAAGACTTGGATAGGGGCATTATCGTAGGGCAACGCTCCTATGGAAAAGGGTTGGTACAAAAAACAGTTCCATTAAGCTATAACTCTCAGTTAAAATTAACTACGGCTAAGTATTACACCCCAAGCGGTAGGTGTATCCAAGCACTTGATTATCAGCATCGTAACGCAGCAGGGGAAGCCGTTAAAATACCAGATAGCTTAATTCACGAATTTAAAACCAAAAATGGACGCATTGTAAAAGACGGCGCAGGAATCCTACCGGATATACAAACCCCCTTAGTAGAATACCACCCAATTACAAAAGAATTGGTAGAGCAAGGAATTGTATTTGAATTTGCTACCCAATTCTATTATAGCAATCCATCTATACTACCAGCCAAAGACTTTTCAATAACCCAAGAAGTATATCAGCAGTTTTCGCAATTCGCTCATAAAAAAGGATTTAAATACAAAACTAAAAGCGAAGAGGACTTAATTAACCTACGAGAATCTGTCAAAAAAGAATCTTACCATGAAAGTGTAAAACAACAGTTAGCTGTTTTGGAAGAACAAATACAGAAAGAAAAAGAAAACGATTTTACCGACTTTCAAAGTGAAATCAAAAATATCTTAGCACAAGAGATAACGCTGCGTTATTACTTACAGGCCGGGCGTACCGAAAATACCTTAGCACAAGATACAGAAGTACAAGAAGCCAGAAAGACACTCTTGAACCAAGAACGTTATGATAAAATACTTCAAAAAAGTAAATAAATACGGAAACAATTTAAACACGATAATCGTACAAACCGATACAGTTAAATATGACCATAACCGAAACATTAATAGATAAAAGATATGTCAAAATTTCTTTAGAAGGGGAGCTTGACGCTGCTTCTTCTATTCAAGTAGATGAGGTTATACAAAAATGGCTACAAGAAAATACTACATTTTTTCATATTGATTGTAGCAACCTTACCTATATATCCAGTGCCGGATTAGGAGTCTTTATGTCTTATGTAGAAGAAATAAACCAAAACGGCGGAAAAATGATTTTTTCAGATATGAGCCCCAAAGTATTCAATGTATTTGAACTATTAGGGCTTAATCAAGTAATGACAATAGTGGGAACAGTCCAAGAGGCTGAAAAATATTTATAATTATGAACTCATCCGGCATAAAAGTTCCCTGCACAAAGTCCAGCTTAGCTCTTATAAGAGAGTATATAGAAAACTCCCTTCAGAGTTTGCCGATTGATGATATTATCCGAAACCAAATTACGCTGGCTGTTGATGAAGCAAGTGCTAATTGTATTATTCATGGGAACAAATGCGATGAAACCCACTCAATAGAAGTTATTTTGACATTCATAGAGAATGAGATCAGGGTTGAGATTTTTGATTCTGCACCTCCCTACCAGATTCAAACCCACCAGCCTATTCCCATTCAAGAAAAAATAAAATGTGCTGCCAAAGGCGGTCTTGGTATTTCCCTAATTCTCAAAATAATGGATGAGGTAGATGTAAAAGACAACGGATTCGGCAGTACCTATAAACTAATTAAGCGGGTAGTTTTAGGCTTATAGCAATGCTGCTTAATAAGTTTAGAATACCTAAAAAAATATTGCTACTTTTGCGTTTTTTTGCAACTTTGCAGTGATTTTTAACATAGAAGAATGCGGCAGTCTGGAAACATTTTAGTCATTGGTGCCTGCGGGCAATTAGGTACAGAACTTGTCCCGTACTTGTGCGCACGTTATGGTAGCCATAAAATTATTGCTGCCGATATTCAGAAACCCTTAGCCCCGTTTCCTTCTGATTTTGTTTTGTTAGACGTTTTGGATAAACAATCTCTGGGAAAAATCATAAAACAGTATGATATTCAAGTAGTTTACCATTTAGCAGCTATTTTATCTGCTAAAGGCGAGCAAGACCCTGCATTTGCATGGAAACTAAATATGGATGGATTGTTTCATGTATTAGACACCTGCGTAGAATTACAAGTAAAGCAACTATTTTGGCCAAGTTCAATAGCCGTATTTGGCCCAACTACACCCAAAACGATGACTCCACAACGCTGCGTGATGGAGCCGACCTCGATGTATGGCATCACGAAGCTGGCCGGAGAACGCCTATGTGAATATTATTTCCAAAAGAAAAATTTAGACATCAGAAGTTTACGCTATCCTGGGCTAATTGGCTGCAAAGCAGCACCCGGCGGCGGCACAACAGATTATGCCGTAGAAATTTTTCACCACGCAATTTTGTATGGAACATACCAGTGCTTCTTAGAACCAGACACTTACCTCCCGATGATGTATATGGATGATGCCATACGCGCTACCGTAGAACTTATGGAGGCTGACCCAAAATGTATATCAATACGCTCCTCCTATAATATTCAAGGAATGACTTTTTCACCTGCCGAAATTTCAAAATCAATTCAGCAGCTACTCCCTGAATTTACAATAACGTATCAGCCAGACTTCCGCCAGCAAATTGCAGACTCATGGCCAAAAAGTTTAGATGACACAACTGCCCAAGAAGATTGGAACTGGAAATCAGATTTTGATATAACTAAGCTAACGCAAACTTTTTTACAGTACCTCCAACAAAACCAACCAACCCCAATAAGTAAATTAAATAACTAAACCATGTCAAAACCGATTCGTATTATTATTGTTGATGACCACCAAATTGTCAGAGACGGACTTCGCTTTCTTATTTCTGATGAACCCAATATGACCATTATAGCAGAGGCTGAAAATGGCCAAGATTTATTAGATAAGTTAGCGATTGAGCAGCCGGATATTGTCCTTTTGGATATTCGTATGCCCGTTCTGAATGGAATTCAAGTAACCGAAAAGATTCATAGACTATATCCGGATGTTAAAATCATCATTTTGTCAATGCATGATGAAGAAGAATATATCACAAAAGCATTGCAAGCCGGAGCACAAGGATATTTACTCAAAAAAACAGGTAAAGAAGAGCTTCTTAGAGCAATTCATACCGTAGTGGGGGGCACAAATTACTTTAGTAATGATGTGTCTGCCAAAATGTTAAGCCGGCTAATGAACCGTAAAAGCATGAATAAGCCAATGGATGGCCATAAAAGTTCCTCTACAAAAGAAATCCCCTTAACGTCCCGTGAAATTGAAATCATTCGCTTGATTGTTCAGGAATACACGAATGCAGAAATAGCAGAGCGTTTGACCATAAGCCCGCGTACCGTAGATACCCATAGACGAAACCTATTGCAAAAAACAGGCGTTAAAAATACAGCCGGCCTCGTTAAATTTGCGATGATGAACGGGTTATTAAACGATTAATATGGCTGTTGAAATGGTTCAGGCAGCCTTTGATGAAATGGCTGATGCCCTTAAACGTTTTTCTACTACAGATAGTTTTCAGAAAGTAGATATAGCAGCTACGATTATAGCTCGCGCCATAGTAGGAGGGAATCGAGTTTTTTCCTGCGGAAATGGCGGCTCAATGTGTGATGCAATGCACTTTGCAGAGGAACTCTCCGGAAAATTTCGTAGAAACCGCCCCGCTTTACCGGCAATAGCTATCTCTGACCCCAGCTATCTCTCCTGTGTGGCCAATGACTTCGGATACCAAGCCGTCTTTTCAAGGTACTTAGAGGCATTCGGAAAAGAAGGCGATATTTTACTAACCTTATCAACCAGTGGAAATAGCCAAAATGTCTTAGAAGCGGCAAAAGCAGCCCAAAAACTCGGTATATTTGTTATCTCTCTCACCGGAAATGACGGCGGAAGGCTTGCACTCCAAACTGACTTAGAAATAAGAGTTCCCCATAACGGCTATGCCGATAGAATCCAAGAAATTCATATTAAAATCATTCATACTCTTATTCAACTGATTGAGTATAAAATATTTGGGGACTTAAATCTTTATAACCCCACGTCTATTCCCAAAACATTACAGCATTCATAAAGAAATAATGGAAAATAAAGAGCAGCAGATAAATATTGAACTACCGGAGGAGATTTCTGAAGGTGTCTATTCTAATTTGGCGATTATATCTCATTCTCCTACCGAATTTATCATAGATTTTGTTCAGGTTTTACCCGGATTGCCCAAAGCAAAAGTTCGTTCACGCATTGTAACTACCCCAAGCCATGCCAAACGATTGTTATTGGCTCTTTCTGAAAATATAGATAGATACGAGAAGAGCTTTGGCACAATTAACGTAGGGCAAAATCAGGAAAATGATTTTCCGTTAGGGGGCTTCGGTGGGTCAAATACCGGCTACGCTTAATCCTAAATATAAGATTTGCGGATAGGGTTCGTATGAAATAAGTTGTTAAATTTTATGTAATGAGCCAAATATTGCGTTCAAACTTATGGAACGCGGGAGTTTTGCTCTGGGTATGCTGGATGTGCTGGGAAATACATCAGTATTTACCAATAGATATTTCTGGAAATATACCGGGTACAGATTGGATACATTGGATAAAAAAAGACAACCAAATAATTTCTAAGGAGGTACTCTATCCGGCCAAAGTCCATGAATCATGGCATATAGTTTATCCTGAACGTGGTAGTTCTATCAAAGCATTTGATTATCAAAATGTTATTGATATAGAACTGTTGCAAAAGCTGGTTCGAAATACACCGGTAGGTAGCTATCGGGTATATTCACTTGCGCAGCCTGAATCCCCTCAAAATATCCAAACCAAACTTATTCAGATACACTCTAAACCCTTATTAGAGCCAATTTCGAGTGAATTAAGTTGGAATATTCGGCTGTCTTTATACTGTATCTTGCTCGTTGGAGGGGCAATGCTTATTGCTTTACAATATCCTTTTTTAAGATACCAGCCGGAAACCTTTACTCCACTGTATATTCAAACATGGGTATTCACAATATTGATAAGCCTACATGGCTTACAATTAGGGCTTTGCCTAACTGATTTACCGGTGCAATTTGCTTGGATATGGCCTTTTTTGCTGGTATTACAATATATTTTGATATTTATTTTAACCACAGTTTGGCAATGGAACTTGCTACCTAAATGGCAGTTTGGATATGATTTACTTATTTGGGGAGCTTTAGGTGGGGTCGGAGTATATTTTTGGATGAACAACCGGTTTTTAGCAATAGAGCCAATTTTTGTACGAATTGTGGTTGGTTTTTCAGCATGGAAACAGTTGCAGTTTTTAAGTTCACTAACAAAGCCAAAATCTAAGTTAATCTTTGGGGCGGCTTTGCTTTTAGCGGCATTTTTTATTGCGATATTGACAATGTGTTCTGTTGATTTTGGGGGAGATTTTTATCAATATTTAGAGCAATCCCATCCTTTGACGTATGCTTTTCTGTTGGCAGGCGGTATGGGGCGCGTTATCCGTTTTGGTAATATCCGGCGCGTTTTGATACAATCCGGCGCAGTGTTGGTGGCATCTATTATCATTTTGTTCATTTGGGTAGGTATTCATAAGTTATTGAAACAGATAAACTTATCCGATGATAGCGGAGTAATAGACATCGTTTTACTGATACTATTACTGATTTTGGTAGAGCGTGTATTTTTAAGCGGAAACCCTAAAGGCTGGGATTCTATCTTGGATAAATTACAGTTATCTGACTCCAAAAAATGGGAACAGTTTTTGGCTGAAATTCCCAAAACACTGAATAAAAAGACACTTATTGGGGATTCCTGCAATAAAATCCAGTATTTGTTGGATGCAGAAAGTACCCAAATTATCTTGAAAGATGAAAATAGTGCTGATTTAACAGCTATATTTCAGGATATTCAAGAATGGAAAGATGATTCGCATTGGTCGGCTATTTCGGCGCTATCTACACAAGATTTACCCACAAAAGCAGCCCCATTATATTTCCAACAAAAAAATTATGTATTAGTTTTACCTATACGATTTAGCTCCGGAATAGCAGGATTTTTAGCATTAGGGAAAAAACGTATGGGTGAATATTCCATAACAGACTTAAGTTATTTAAAACAAGCGACTAAATCCATTCAATCTTTTCTGGAAATCATTCAGCTGTTAGAAAAAGAAGAGACCCTGAGTAAGAAAAACTTAGAGGCAGAACTAACAGCTCTACGTGCCAAGATTAATCCCCATTTTCTGTTCAACACATTAAATTCAATTTCTGAATTGATTCATACAGCCCCTGACCAAGCCGAAGACATTGTTCAAAAACTTGCCTTTGTTTTTCGGCATACATTGGAGTTTTCATCCCAAAACTTTGTTACATTAGAGTCTGAATTACAATTGGTTCAGAATTATCTTGAGATAGAAAAAATGCGTTTTGGAGAGAGACTTTCTTTTAGCATTGATACAAACAGCGATGCCAATGAATGTTTGATTCCTTCGATAATGATTCAGACTTTGGTAGAAAATTGCGTAAAGCACGGTATTTCTAAGTTGGTAAAGCAAGGTGTCATTACCCTAAGATTTTGGGTTGAAGAGGGCGTTTTGTTGGGAAAAGTTACTGATAATGGCCCCGGAATAGATAAAAGCAGAGTAAAAAAAGGAAATGGATTAAACAACGTTTTAACACGTTTAGAGACACTATTTCCCGGCCAAAATACCATTCAATTTGAAAATACCAATCAGGGAACGGTCGTTTTGTTTTCCATTCCCCAGCAATCAGAAAGCTAAAAGATTGTAGCCAAAAGGTAGGTATGCAAGGCTATCACATGGTTGTTAGGTATTTACAGCCGGCTAATTTTTTAAGAATAAGCCGTTATCCACAATCATTTATGGATGATTTATACAAGTTTTGCAGCAAAGAATAATATTTACTGTAACTTCGCGGCAGTTTAGTTATGATGAATTATCGGAAGTTAAATAACATAACTGGTTGGGTGGTTTTTGCTATTGCATTGTTATCGTATATGCTTACGGTAGCTCCTACGGCCAGTTTTTGGGATTGTGGTGAGTTTATTGCGGTAGCGAATGAATTAGAGGTGCCACACCCGCCGGGAGCACCTTTCTTTTTGTTGGTAGGCCGTATTTTTGCAATATTTGCGCCAAGCCCTGACAAAGTGGCTTACTTTGTAAATTTAGTAAGTGTTTTTAGTGGAGCATTCACCTCCTTGTTTGTTTGCTGGACTATCACAATGTTTGCCAAAAAGGTAATTGCCCCAGATGAGGAAAACCCTAGCCTTGACAAGATCTTAGCAATATTATTTTCGGGCGTTGTAGGTGGTTTAGCTTGTACCTATGCAGATTCAATTTGGTTTAGTACAGTTGAAGCAGAGGTTTATGCAATGAGTGCTTTTTTTACGGCAGTACTATTTTGGCTTATGCTAAAATGGGAAGCCCGAGCCAATGAACCCAATAATCTGCGTTGGATAATCCTGATTGCTTATACGATTGGGCTTTCTATTGGAGTTCACCTGTTAAACCTGCTGGCTATTCCGGCAATAGCCTTGATTTACTACAACAAAAAATACAACTTCAGCCCAATGGGAGCACTTGCTGCTATTGGCATTTCATTTGTAATCTTAGCTGTTATCTTATTTGGAGTCAATCAAGTAACATTTGATATAGCTTGGGGCTTTGAAAAGTTTTTTGTGGGCACCGAAAATACTGACGGCGAAACCTCCGGATTAGGAATGCCTTTTGGTACCGGAATAGTTGTTTTTATTATTATGTTATTGGCTTTGCTGGCTTTTGGGATTCATTATACCCACAAAAAGAAGTTCGTTTTGGCAAATACAGCAATATTAAGTTTAACAATGATTTATTTAGGATTTTCATCGTATGCAATCATTTTTATTCGTTCCAAAGCAAACACACCCATTGACGAAAATAACCCGGAAAATATAGTTGATTTTCTAAAGTTCTTAAAACGTGAACAATACGGTGAAACCCCGGCACTCATGTATGGCCCCATGTATAATGCACAGGCTGTTCAAGAAAAAGATGGTAAAATGAACTATGTAAAAATCTTACATAAAACTCGTTATACCGAAGAAGGCTACCGCAAAGAATATGAATACACACCCGGTTCCAAAAAACTTTTTCCACGTATGTATTCATCAGCTCATTATGATTCCCCTCTAAATGGATATAAAAACTTCGTTCGGGATAAAGGAGATGACGAAAATAGCCCTTATGACGATAACCCCACTCTGGGAGATAATATCCGATACTTTTTTCAATACCAATGTTATCATATGTATCTGCGGTATTTCTTATTCAATTTTGTGGGGCGCAGCAGCGATATTCAAGATAGTGATTGGGAGAGCGGCTTAAATTTTGTAAAGACAGCTAAGATGCCGGAGTCTATGCGTAAAGACCCTACCCGAAATCACTACTACGCTCTTCCCTTACTCTTAGGGCTACTGGGGCTTGTTTGGCAGTATAACTATGCCAAAAAAGACTTTTGGGTGGTTATGTTACTGTTTCTATTTACCGGCCTGATGATTATTGTGTATCTCAACACTCCGCCGGCACAGCCCAGAGAGCGAGATTATGCCTTTGCAGGATCATTCCAAACGTTTACAATTTGGATTGGGCTTGGCGTAGTCGGCTTAACCGAAATAATCCGAAAATTTTTGAAGGACAAAGCCTCCTTGGTTTCCGGAGTATTAAGCCTAATACTCGTTCCTGGAATTATGGCCAAAGAAAATTGGCACGACCATTCACGCGCAGGAAACTATGTTGCACCGGATTCCGCCTATAATATGCTTAATTCCTGTGCCGAAAATGCTATTATCTTTACCAATGGCGATAACGACACTTTCCCGCTTTGGTATATTCAAGAAGTAGAAAACGTCCGTCCGGATGTCCGCGTGGTAAACCTCAGCTTATTGAACACAGATTGGTATATTCATCAACTTAAAAACCAAAAAAGCAATCAATCTGACCCATTACCTATATCTTTACCAGAAAGTTATTATATCGGAGAACGTAATGCTTATGCTCCATTTAAGAAGCAGATAAAACGAGTACCCGTTGATAAAGAGTCATTTATCAAAAATCAAAAAATAGATATACCGAGTTTAGAAAGTGGTAATATGGAATGGGAAGTTGCCCCCAGAGGCGGAGGCGACCAAACCTACTTGTTAAAACAAGATTTACTGATTTTGGATATGGTTGAAACAAATGCAAAACAAGGTTGGAAACGCCCAATTTACTTTGCCATTACGATTCCTACATCCAGTTTTGTATCTCTTTCAGATTTCTTCCAGATGGAAGGAATGGCCTACCGCCTAACTCCAGTGCGTTTTTCAAAAAGCGGCAATCCTTATGGTGGACATATCGCACAGGATATTATGTACGAAAACCTCATGAAAAAATTCCGGTTTAGAAACTTAGATAATCCAGATATATTTTATGATGCAAACGTAGTGCGGATGGTTAGTAACTTCCGAAATAACTTTTACAGACTCGTTAATGACTATGTAGAAGAGGTTAACCGCTTAGAGAACGAAAATCTTGCATTGGCAGCAAGCGGAAATGCTGGGGCAGAGAGATTAGCCGCTAATAAATCCCGTATCGAATTTTTAAAACAACGCGGTATCGAAGTTAATGATTACTCCATGAAAGTTATTGACGATAGAGCCGTACAGGCAGAAGCCTATTTCTTAGCACTCATGGCAAGAAACTATAACCGCTTAGGCAGTAAAGATAAATCCGACAAACTGTACCAAATAGCAAAAGATAGAGCAATCGAAAAACTCAAGTATGCTAAAGATACAAAAACAGCACTACCGGAAGACGATTTGAACCTATATGCTCTGCAAGTAATGATGCAACTGCATAATGACGACCAAGAGTTTACCAAAGCTGCTGAAATGGCTAAACTATACGCAGAGTATAGCGGTGATGCTCAGTTCCTTGAATATGCCCGGCAAATAGAAGCACGAGCAAAACAAACGGATACAAGCAAAATTACAGATTCAACACAGAACAAATAACAACTATTCTGAAAGAATATTACCCACGCGAGAAAGACTAACCTCCTTTCTCGCGTTTATTTTTCCCGATAGCCAAAACGCAATTTTTAATTTTTAATTTTAATTTTTAAATTTTAATTTTAATTTTTAATTTTAATTTTAATTTTTAATTTTTAATTTTTAATTTTAATTTTAATTTTTAATTTTTAATTTTAATTTACTAAAGAAGGAGCGTATTTTACGTAGAAATATTCGTCTTTTACTTCATTTTCTTTAAAGATTCCAAATCGGTGTATTGCTTCTAAATGATAGCCTGATTTCTCTAAAATTCGCATAGAAGGTTCATTTCCGGCTATTACCGGTGCTTCTATACGAGTTAAATGATAGTTTTGGAAGCCCCATTCTGTTAGATGCTTTAAACAGGCAGTAGTGATTCCCAATCCCTGATAGCTTTGCCCAACCCAATACCCAATTTCTGCCCGAAGAGTATAGATATCATCTTTAAATATAATTCCAATACCACCTATGGCAATTTCCTCATACACAATAGCAAAGTTAAGTTGTGAAGAAGCATATTGTCCCGTTTCAACCCAAAAAGCTGCATCCGAATAAGTATAGGGATGGGGAAAAGTATTTCGTAACCACTTCCAAATTAAATAGTTATTTGCATTTAATGTTAGGGAGTCAATATCTGTAACCTTCCATTCCCGCAGGTATATTCGATCATTTATTGGAATTATCGGGTGCATAAAGTAGGTAGAAACACAAAGTAAAAACTTTCTGAGCTACAACCAAAATTCAACTCCTATTTTCACCGGAAAAGTATCATACCTTAAAAATATTGGCACCCACTATCCGGAAATGTTATTTCGGAATAAAACAAGTTAAGTTAGCTATTTTTGCAAAGTGTATGTATGCGGATTTTTGCAGGGCTGATTTTTTGTTGGGGAATAATTACAATACTGCCTGCGCAAGGGTTTTATGGCTCTGGTTCTGCAATAAGCATAGACACAATAGTTGTTTTTCAAGATTCTACACTACTAACCCACGCCGGAATTATCCCTGAAACAGTTCGGTTTTTGCAAGGAAATTCGGCGCATTATCAGGTTGATTTGATGCGCGGAATGTTAATCAAGCAACCCAATAGCCCCAAATCAGATACTCTCGTGGTTAGTTACCGCTACTTTGTTCCGGAAGTTTTTTCCTTACGCTCTCAGCATATTTTGCTAACCAAAGATTCCGTAGCTATTGATGAACTTTTGCCGGAAACAAAGCCTAATTCAGGGTTTGACTATTCGCAGTTACAACGCAGCGGCTCTATTGCCAGAGGAATAACGATTGGCACAAACCGAGATATTGCCATAAATTCGGCTTTTCGCCTAAATCTAAATGGCCGAATCAGCGATGACGTTAGCGTATTGGCATCCATTACAGATGAAAATATTCCGATTCAGCCAAGCGGAACTACACAGCAACTATCTGATTTTGACAAGGTTTTCTTGCAATTTAACCTCAAAAAAGCATCCGTAATGTTAGGAGACTTAGAACTAAGAGAAAGTAACAGTCGTTTTATGAGTTATGGTAGAAATGTTTTGGGGCTTCGGGCAGAATACCGTGATACTGCGCAAAAAATATATGTGATTGGCTCTGCTTCTAAGGGCAAGTTTAATTCCAATTCATTTATGGGTGAAAATGGAAAACAAGGCCCATATCGGCTATCAGGGAAAAATAACGAACGGTTTATCATCGTTTTAGCGGGTACCGAAAAGGTTTATGTGGATGGAAAACGTATGCTTCGCGGTGAAAATAATGATTATATCATCGAATACAACACCGGAGAGCTGCGGTTTACCTCTTTTCGGTTGATTACCAATAACAGCCGTATTGTGGTGGATTTTGAATATACAGATAGAAATTACAGCCGCTCTCTGATTGGGGTGGGGTATAGCTATACCGACACTGCCGGAAGATGGTCAATTAGAGCTACTTACGCACGGGAAGCAGATAACCCTTCCGCACCTATTGATGTACAACTATCGGATACCGTCCGCCGAATCGCAGCAGATGCCGGAGATGACCCTAACTTAGCAATACTCTTTGGCGGAGATTCAGTAGGCTGGAACCCAACCCAAATACGATACCAACGAAAAGACACCATAACAAACGGAACCTCTTTCCCGCAAATATTTGTATTCTCCAAAGACTCTACCAAAGCATATTGGCAAGTCTCCTTTGTGTATGCAGGCCCTAATTCTGGATACTATACCAAAGACCAATCCACCCTCAACGGAAATATATTCCGTTGGGTTGCACCGGATAGCTTAACCGGAAAATTAAATGGTGATTATCAGCCAATTCGGAAAATACCGCTACCAACTTCCACCCAAGTAGCTAACCTCTCAGGAAACGTCCAGCTCAATAAAATCTTTTCTATAGATGCCGAAATTGCGTATTCTTATTATGACAAAAATCGCCTTTCCAAAAAACAAGATGAAGACAATGGTGGCTTAGCTGCTTTTACCCAGCTAAACGCCCGTAAAATCCCTATTGGAAAAAAAATCGCACTAAACTCTTTTTTTAACAGCCGAATGGTAGAAGCACGCTTTCAAGGCTTAGATAGAGTTTATCAGATGGAATATGGACGGGAATGGAACTTTAATGACTTAGGCGAAAGAACCCGCGAATTTGTATCGGAAGGTATGACAGAATTAGTTGGCTACGGACACCGAATCCGCTATCAAGCTGGATTTCGAAATACTACTGACGCAAATTATGCCGTCAAACATACTTTACAGTGGGAAAGCCAAGATTCCAGCACAATACTTGGCAATATACAAACTACTTACATCACCACCCATAATGACTCCGCCAAAACCATATCCCGCTGGTTTCGTAGTAATTCAGACTTTTACCGACTCCTCTGGCTGAACAAACTGAAAATAGGCACAGAACTGTGGGGCGAAGATAAACGCATCAGCAATTCTGATTCCGTATTAAGCACAAGTTTCCAATTCCTATCTGTAAAACCATACTTAAAAATCAGCCCCAGCACTGCTTGGACTGTTGAAATAAACTACGACACCCGAACTGATAAAGAAGTAGTGCAAAGTTCTTATCTGAATAAATCTCTCTCCGGAACTACTACGGCCAAAATCAGCTATCAAAGTTTAGATAATCTCAGCATCTTAGCTACCGCTACCCACCGAAGCTTTCGTGTATTAGATACCACCTTTATCAGCAGAGGCTTGGTCAATCAAAATACTTTTTTGAGCAATTTGCAAGGTAATTGGCAAAGTAAATACCGCATTTTTCAGGTAAATATAATTTATGAAACCCTTACCGAACAGATTGCGCGTAGGCAAGTGTCTTATGTTGAGGTAAATGCAGGGCTTGGGCAGTATGAATGGATAGATTACAACAAAAACGGACTTCAAGACTTAGACGAATTTCAGATTGCCGTAAATCCCTTACAGGCAAACTTTGTCAAACTATTATTACCAACCCAGCAGCTATTCCCGACCATCAGCAGCTCTTTGAGTGGCGTTTGGCGTATAGAGCCGGGCAGCCGAATCAAAAAAATAGATGCCAATAAACAAAAATGGCTACAAGCTATCCAACTGCAAACAACAGCCCGAATTGAGCAAAAAAAAGATGCCCTAACAAATCAACTGTCTAATTATACTTTTTCCCTAAGACGAACAGCGTGGGATAGCACATTGCTTTCTGCACAATACCAATTTAGGCAAGAATTATTTTTGTTCCGAAACTCCCCCAAAGGAGATGCTTCCGTAGCTTACTCAACTAATGCGTACCGCCTTTTCTTAAATTCCGGCAATGAATACCGACAAAACAACCAGTGGCAAACCAAAGGACGTATCAACTTTTCAGCAAGTCGCAGCATTGAAACAGCAATTCAGCTTGGAAATAAGCAAAGTACAGCAGAATTACTCCCAGAAAGAAATTTTAACATCCATTATCTACAAATAAATCCCAGTTTTAACTGGCAGCTTTCACGTAAGATCCGCTGGAGTATTGGGTATATTCGGGCAGATAAAAAAGATAACTCTGTGGTTTCAAGCCAAGTAAAAACCAATAAAATAACTACTGACTTACGGGCAAACCTTGGAGGCAGAAACACCCTATTCGTTAAGTTAGATCTATTTAACCATAGCCTTACCGGAAATCCCAATACATCCACCCGTTTTGAACTATTAGAAGGAATGCAGCCCGGGAAAAACATAACAGCCAACGTTCAACTTGTTCAGTTCATTACCAAAATGTTAGAGCTTACCATCACCTATGATGCCAGAGTGAGTGAAAACAACCCGATTATCCACGCCGCCCGAATGCAACTTCGAGCACTGTTTTGAAAAATAACTATACTTGCGCCTCAGAAGGCATAAAAACTATGTTTCGTTAGTGAATTATTATTGCCATCATAGAAACACGGGGATTTTTGGTTTCTTGGAAAAGCAGGCGGTACACAAGTAAATCTAATCCCTGTTCTTTTTTTACCCATTTTTAGATATTTTTGCGTTTTGGAAATGAGGGTAGATAATCGTTATTTTGACTCTTGGCATAGACGATAAAGTTACTCATTATTGCCAAAAACTTCATCATACTTTCTGAACCACAACCGTATCAATACAAATTTGAAATAGTATGAAGGTTTTAAAGATTATACAAACAGGACTACTAACACTTTTGGGAACAGTTTCGGTATTTATGACTGTTTCTATCATCTTTGATTTATTTGGCATTCGAGAAAAGGAAGGAAATTACGTTTCATTTGTTGTATATGCTAACTTAGTTTGTGGAATCTTGTATTTATTTGCTGCATACAGTAGCTGGAAAATCCCTAAATGGAGTAATTATAGCCTGAGTTTCGCCTTAACTATTCTAATAGTTGCCTTTGTAGGCTTGCTACTGCATATCAATAGTGGCGGCATCTATGAAACACGAACCGTTAAAGCTATGATTTTTAGAACAGTATTTACTATTGTGATGCTTTCCATCGGAATTTTTATGTCTAAAAAAATCCCATTAAGCTAAAATAGCTACGAAACAAAAGTAGAAACTATTTACTGGCTGAAAAATCAGCATCAAAATGTCTAATTAAAGAGTTATGTTTCAACTATGTTCTGCTGGATTTTTCTAAAAACAGGATACTGAAAGAGTATAAGTATTCAGCTATTGAGTTATAGCTTTAAAAGTAGAAAAATAATATTGGCATAGACTTCAAGGATACTCGAATTTAGTTAGCTTTGCGGCAATTGTATTGAAATGGCAAGAGAGATTCAATTTCGGGAGGCACTTCGGGAAGCAATGAGCGAAGAGATGCGCAGAGACCCTGCTGTTTTTTTAATGGGCGAAGAAGTTGCAGAATATAATGGAGCTTACAAAGTCAGTGAAGGAATGTTGGCAGAATTTGGCCACGAACGTGTGATAGACACACCGATTGCTGAATTGGGTTTTGCCGGAATAGGCGTGGGTGCTGCAATGGCAGGACTACGGCCTATTATCGAATTTATGACGTTTAATTTTTCCTTAGTAGCTATTGATCAGGTCATTAACTCGGCAGCTAAAATTCTGTCTATGAGTGGCGGACAATACAACATCCCGATTGTATTTCGGGGAGCAAGCGGGTCTGCCGGCCAATTAGCCGCACAGCACTCACAGTGCTTTGAAAATTGGTATGCAAACTGCCCCGGCCTTAAAGTCCTCAGCCCTTCAACACCCGCAGATGCTAAAGGATTACTCAAAACAGCTATCAGAGACTCTGACCCAGTTATATTCATGGAATCCGAAGTTATGTATGGCTTAAAAGGAGATGTCCCTGAAAGCGATGAATTTCTAATCCCAATAGCTTCAGCAGATATTAAGCACGCCGGCGATGACGTTACCATCGTTTCCTTCGGGAAAATGGTGCACGTAGCATTAGATGCTTGCCACGAACTATCCAAAGAAGGAATTTCTGCCGAAATGATAGACCTAAGAAGCCTAAGACCTATTGATTACCAAACAGTTATCCAGTCAGTAAAAAAAACAAACCGCTTAGTAATTGTAGAGGAGTCTTGGCCATTAGCCAGCATTTCTTCAGAAATAACATTTATGGTTCAGAAATACGCCTTTGACTACTTGGATGCTCCCGTTTTACGAGTTACCGGCAGAGACGTTCCGCTACCCTATGCTCCAACACTCATCCAAGCCTACCTCCCCAATACCCACCGCACCATCGAGGCCGTAAAACACGTTATGTACCGCTAAGCCTAACGAAGATGTTTAGATGTTTGCTAAAATAGGACCAACAATAAAATATAAATTTTAGAGATTGATTTTAACTATAAAAGGCTTACCTTATAGTTAAAAAAAACAAGAAAATGTTTTGTCCATAGTCTCTAATAAGTACGTCAAATCACTCAAAAAAAGAAGGTGAGTGGGGAAATATTTTCACGCTTCCAAAGACTAAGTAATGATTTGAAATTAATTTATCAAATTAATTATTAGCATCTAATACAAAAACAGGATATTTTTTTAAAAAAAAGTCATGAAATACTTTATTTTGTATTAATTTTGGCGTATGGAGTTTCAAGTAACTCTGAATATTTTTTATGTATAGTTTTATTATTTCACGATTGCAAAGCTGGCGTTTGGTGCTGGTGCTTGCTGTGGTTGTGTGGAGCTTAGCTTCTTCCGCCACAGCTCAGGTAAATGCATATACCACTACTACCGGTACGGGAGGCACTTGGTATGATTTAAGCAGTGGAACAGTCATCATGTCTGCTGAAAATGATGACGACCCCTCCGCGGTTCAAGATATTGGCTTTGATTTTAGCCTTGGAGCTACTGTTTACACTCAGTATTCTGTTTCGCCGGACGGATTTTTGAGGTTTGGCGGAATAGCTGCTTCCTATCAGTTCAATAATACAAATTCCAGTAGAAACCAACCTAAACTATTTCCTTGGTGGAATAATCTATCGTTGGGAGCTTCTGGTCAAGGCGGGGAAATAAGGTATCAGCTTTTTGGTACTGCTCCTAACCGAGTGTTGGTAATCCAGTGGGGGGTTACTATCCCTTGGAGTTCTAATGCTGCCAATGCTACTTTTCAGGTTTCACTTTCAGAGGGTACTAACACCATTCAATATGTATATGGTTCACCGAATACGGCAACGGATGGAAGCTTTGGCGCTTCTATCGGGATTTCTACAAGCACTACTGATTTTATCACTTTAGATGCTGCTCGTGTACCCAGCACAACCGTTTTTACTACCAATATAACTAACTATGATGGGACAAATTATCCCTATGTGTTGTTTACCCCGCCACCACCATGTACAAATCCACCTACTGCCGGTACATCGACCAGCTCTGTGCCTAAGATTTGTGCTAACGTTGCGTTTTCCTTAGATTTAACTGGCCAGTCCGGAGGGTTATATCAGACATATCAATGGCAATCTTCGCCTGATGGCTCTACTTGGTCAGATATTAGTGGTGCTACGTCTGCATCTTATAGTGGGATAGAGCAAACTTCCGCTACGTATTATCATTGCAATGTAACCTGCGGTACAACAGTTGCTTCTTCATCTGTATTTGTAGATATGGAAGATATAGATAACTGCTACTGTACGCCTGAGTATTCAGACGGCTGTACTGATGATGATTATATTGCCAACTTTACTTTTGCCGGTATTAACAACACGACCACGTGTTCTCCCGACCCGTATTATACATATTATCCTAATTTAATAGCCAATGTTAATCAAGGAGGTTCCTATTCTGTATCTATTACATTGGGTAACAATCTTTATAGTGAGGTTTGCAGAATTTGGGTGGATTTCAACGATAATGGTAGCTTTGAAGATTCAGGAGAGATGATTTTAGCCCAGCGGGGAGTAGGTTCAATGAGCAATGCAATAATTATCTCGAATAATGCACCGCTGGGAACTCACCGGATGCGCGTTCGCGGTGTTTACAATAACTCTAATTTCACCTCTTGTGATTATCAATATTACGGAGAAACGGAAGATTATAAGATTAATATAACGCCAGCACCCCCTTGCCAAGATCCGCCTATTGCCGGCACTGCTAATAGCCTTTCAGCTAATGTTTGCAAGAATATTTCTTTTAAGCTATATCTTACTGGTAATTCTAACGGACTAAACCAGACTTACCAATGGCAATCTTCACCGGATAACTCTATATGGACGGATATTAGTAATGCTAATACTACAATATTCTATGCTACACAGGCTGCTGCTACTTATTATCGTTGTAATGTAACCTGCGGCACAACAGTTGCCTCTTCCGCTGTATTTGTGGGTATGAAAGATATAAATGATTGCTACTGTACTCCCTCATTTACAAGTGGATGCAGTGGAGGTGATGGAATTTTCAGATTTAAGTTTAGCGATATAAATAACGCCACAAGCTGTTCCCCATCACCTAACTATTATACAAATTACTCCGGCTTAACAGCTAATGTTCTTGCCGGATCTTCTTATAGCCTGTTTGTTGTATTTGGATATAGTGATGAGTTTTTAAAAATCTGGGTGGACTTTAATGATGATGGCGACTTTGACGACCCGGGTGAAGAGATATTTGCGCAGGCCGCCTCCGGTTACAGTATTAGTAAATTAGTAGCTATCCCGGGAAATGCTCCTGCTGGAGTTCATCGGATGCGTGTTAGATGTGTTTGGAACAATTCTGCTTTTACCACCTGTTCAAATCAAGCGTATGGAGAAACAGAAGACTATAAAATCAACATCATGATACCCCCTCCTTGCCAAAACCCACCTACTGCCGGAACTGCAAATAGCCCAGTAACAGTTATTTGCCCTAATATTTCTTTCCCTTTGAATTTAACTGGTAACTCTGCAGGGCTAAACCAAACCTATCAGTGGCAGTCTTCTCTGGACGGTTCTTCTTGGACAGATATTAGTAATGCTACTGATACCTTAATATATGTTTCCCAAACTGCAGCTACGTATTATCGCTGCAACGTAATTTGTGGAACAACTGTTGCCTCTACACCAGTGTTTGTAGATATGGAGATACCTACAAAATGCTATTGCCAACCCTCTCATAGCGTTGGTTGCGTTGTTGGAGATTATATAAGTAATGTTACTTTTGCCGGTATTAATAATACAACAGGCTGTTCTGATCAACCTTACTACTATACATACTACCAGAATTTAACAGCTAATGTCGTTACGGGAACAACCTACCCCATATCACTTAGTTTTCAACATGAAGTACAGTATTGTAAAATTTGGGTGGACTTTAACGATGATACTGACTTTGACGACCCGGGAGAAGTCCTTTTTGAAGACTTTGCTAATGCTAATTATTATCTTAATGGTTCTATAGCTATTCCGAACAATGCTAATCCCGGTGTTCATCGGATGCGTATTCGTACCACCCGATTTAATGCACCTGGGTCTTGTACCGAAGAATATTTTGGAGAAACGGAAGATTATAATATTAACGTAATGATACCCGTCTGCCCAACGCCCACTAATTTACGAGTTGTTAATCTAAGTGCTTATTCTGCAACTTTGGATTGGGACTTACCTACTGGCCCTCCTTACACAACTCCGGATTCTGTTGTTACCTACTTCCGCTTAGTAGGAGCTGTCAATTGGCAAAGACGTGTTTGGACAGACATAGATTCTATTCGTATCTTTAAGCTAAAACCAGATAACCAAGCTTATGAGTGGAAAATAGCTGTGTATTGCAATGGAACACCGCTACCCAGGGTATCTGGACCTAACTTTACAACCGCCATGGCTTGTGTTCCGGCAAGTAACTTAGTAGCTTCCGGTGTTACCAATAACCAAGCGACTATCACTTGGGACGCTGCCTCTATTGCCGATAGCTTCTATGTTAATTATAGAAAAACGGGCGGTATTTGGCTATTTAAAGTAGCAATGACCAATTCTGCCACCTTAACCGGATTATCTGCCAATACAACTTACGAAGTAAAAGTTAAAACTTTCTGCAACACAGGTGCATTTACCGGTTATGCAGCAATGGGTTCATTTACCACGAATGTTTCAAAAACAGATGATTTTGTTTCTGATATTTCTGCGTATCCAAACCCAATGCACGATATTTTGGTCATAACTGCTATGCCCGAAATAGATTCTAAATTGGAAGTTTCTTTTGTTAATATTCTGGGCGTTACCGTAAAACGTTACCAAGAAACAGTAACGACAGGTTCTATTGTTCGAGAAATTTCTGTTTCTGACTTAGAAACCGGAATTTATATGGTTGAGATTTCTTGCGGAGACGTTCGCAGGGTTGTCAAAATCGTAAAAGAATAATTTAACTTATTCCTTATACCAAAAAAAGCTGCCTAAAAAGGCAGCTTTTTTTGGTATAAAAAAGGTTTTTGAAGCGAAGTATTTCTCAACTTTGCCGATTCATAACTTTGCTATGCGAATCACCTTAGATAAACAAGAAAATTACACTATCCTAAAAGTTCTGGAAGAAAAATTAGACACCAGAAATGCGCCGGAACTAAAAAGTGATTTTTTGATGCTGAATGCAGAGGGAGTGCGGAATATCATATTAGATTTAGAAAAAACCCGACATATTGATAGCTCAGGATTAAGTTCTATTCTGATAGCCAATCGTTTATGTGGGCAGTTAAATGGATATTTAATTTTGTGTTGCATCAACCAGCATGTAGAAAAATTGATAAAAATATCTCAATTAGATAAGGTACTCAATATTTTACCTACTGTTCAGGAAGCAATAGAAGCAATCTTTTTATCTACACTGGAAGAAGAAGTTGCCGGAGAAGTTAGCAATGACGGAGAAAGCGAAGGAAGTTAAGTTTAACGGTATTGCAGGTTTTCAATAATAAGCCTTTTAGCGGCTTGCTTAGCCGGCCAATAGCTTGCTATTAAAGTAATAACGATTACTGTTCCCATAATCTGTACCAAATCTAAACTTTGTAAAGTTGCCGGGAAGGCATCTAATAAGAAAGTTTCTCCGCCATTTAGCTTTAGCAGTTTGTATTTGTCTTGTAGAACAACCAAAGTGCTGCCAAGCCCAATTCCGGTTAGGCTTCCTATTCCGGAAATTAAAAGCCCTAAACACAGAAATAGCTTTTGAATAGCTATTTGATTTGCACCAACTGTTTGTAAAACAGCTATTTCCCGTTTTTTAGAGATTATAGTCATCGTTAGGCTACTCACTAAGTTAAATGCAGCAATAATTAGCATCAGTAATATTACCAGAAAAGCTATTTGTTTTTCATTGCGCATAACGAGGTAAATAGTTTCGTGCTGCTCTATTGAGGTTCTTGCTATTGCTTTATTTCCAACAATTTGTTGTAATTTGAGTTTCGCTTTTAAGGGATTTGTTCCGGGTTTTAACCGAATTTCGATAGTTGTAGTAAGTGATGTATCTACTTGAAAGAGAGAATGAACGACAGAAAGCGGTGCTAATACTAATTGGTCGTCATATTCTTTTTGGATAGAAAAATATCCAGCAGGAAAGGCATTGATTTGCTGTAGAGCAGCTTCAGGATTTGTCAGGAGGTCTGCATTTTCTGAAATTGTGAATAGTTTTAGCGGGTGGAGTTTGTCTTCAAGGTTTGCTGCTAACTGGTATGCAACCCCTGCCCCCAGCAATACAGTAGGAAATTCTCCGGCAGAATCTAACTGCTTTTTTCCGTCATAAATCGCTTCTTGATAGCGGCTTACAAGTTGATATTGGTTGCTTACACCCCGCAAAACTACCATAACTTGTTTGTCTTGGTATTGAACTAACGCTCTATTTTCAAAAATAGGAGTGTGGTACTGGATAAAATCTTGCTGTAAATCTTTTTGAAAAATAGGATATTCCAAATATTTCCCATTACGCGGCGTTAGCTGAATATCTGCATCTATTTTGGCAAATAGCTCTTGCATGAGGGTTTCAAATCCATTAAATACAGAAAGAACCATTACCATAGCAGCAGTACATAAACAAATTCCGATGATGGATATTATCGTTATTAGATTGACTGCCGTAGGTAGTCTGGGAGATAAAATAAACTTTCGGGATAGCCAAAATAAGATTATTATTCTCACGATATGGGTGTTTTTTCCTTTTGGAATGTATGAATCATGTTTTTCAGATTGGAAAGTATTAAGTTATAATAGATTTTTCCAGCCCACGCTACCGATATATTTCCGGTTTCTTCTGAAACTATTATCACCAAGGAGTCTGATTGCTCACTCAAGCCCAACGAAGCTCGATGCCTCGTACCGTATTGAGCCGGTAAATTCATATTTTCACTCATCGGTAAAAGACATCGAGCAGCTATCATTTTATTTCGATGAATGATTAATGCTCCGTCATGCAACGGGCTGTTTTTCTGGAATATAGACAAGATAAGCCGGTGCGACACAGCAGCATTTAGCATATCTCCGGTGTCTATAATTTGGGATAATGGAGAGCTTCCCTGTAATGCAATAATTGCTCCTACACGGTTTCGGGCTAAATCTTCTACGGCTAACAAAACCTCTTTATGCGGAATAGCATCTTGGCTGCTCCAACGGAATGAGCGTTGTAATAAATCTAAAAATCTATTTTTAGTAAGTAAAATCAAAAAACGGCGTATTTCCGGAGAAAAAATAACCAACGTACCTAATAACCCTACGTTTAGTACCTGACCAAGTAGTGCTTTAAGTAAAGTTAAATCAAAAAAAACAACAAGTTCATATAAAATAAAGACACCCAAGATGATACTCAGCAGCCGAACAAAAGCAGTACCTTTAAAGATAGCTAAGGCTTCATAGATTAAAAACGAAACTATTCCGATGTCTAATAGATCTTTCCATGTAATGGACAAAATACCGATTCGGATTATCTCCATAAGTTATTGCTAATCATGGCGTATCCAGTCAGATACAAATACAAAGGCGTTTACAATTGGGTTATCTGTTTTTCGAATATCAAATCGGCTGCCTTCCCACGCTTTTTTCCCTTGGTGGATAAACATAATTTTATCCCCAATATTTACAACCGAGTTCATGTCATGAGAGATTACAACTGTTGTTGTTTTATACTCATAAGTAAGTTCTTGGATAAGTTTATCTATCAATGAGGCAGTTTGTGGGTCTAAGCCGGAGTTGGGTTCATCACAAAATAAGTAGCAGGGGTTATTGGCTATCGCTCTGGCAATACCGACCCGTTTTTTCATTCCGCCTGAAATTTCTGCCGGATATAAATGATCTACATTGTGTAGATTTACACGGGACAAACAAAATTGAACCCGTTGGTCAATTTCGTGCTGACTTTTATTGGTAAAGGTCTTTAAAGGAAAAGCTACGTTTTGGGCTACGGTCATAGAATCAAATAAGGCGGAAAATTGAAATAGCATTCCGATGTCTTTTCTGATTTCCCTACGTTCTTGTATCGGTAAGGCATAAAAATCACGGTCTTCAAAAAAAACCTGCCCTTGATTGGGTGTCATTAAGCCAACTACATTTTTAACTAAGACACTTTTTCCGCTTCCTGATGCCCCAATTACCATATTAACTTTTCCTTTTTCAAATTCAAAATCAATACCTTTTAACACATCATTGGTTCCAAACGACTTCCAGATATTGCGGATAACAATCATAACAGCAATTGGGCTAAAATATAATCACAAAAGACCACAAAGATACAACTATAAACTACGGCTAAGGTACTTGAACGGCCTACTTCTAAGGCTCCTCCCTTAACATAAAATCCTTGATAGGCTGAAATAGAGCTAATTACAAATCCAAAGGTTACAGCTTTAATAAGCATAAAAGTAACCTGAAACGGCTCAAAAAACTCTCTTGCTCCAAGCCCAAATTGTGCTGCGGTAACTTCGCCGGTCATATCTCCGGCTATTATACCGCCAATGTGTGTTAAAAAACAAGAAAAAATCACTAAGCACGGGAAAGCAATCATGGCACCGATAATCTTTGGTAAAATCAAATATGATGCGGAGTTTATTCCCATAACTTCCAGTGCATCAATTTGCTCTGTTACACGCATTGTCCCAAGCTCACCAGCAATATGTGAACCGATTTTTCCGGCAAGCACTAAAGAAAGTATTGTAGGAGCTAATTCTAAAATAGCAGAGGTCGAAACTATCGCTCCAATAGTGGACTTAGGAACTAAGTTACTCACCAATTGATAAGCAGTTTGAACCGTTGTAACAGCACCGATAAAAACAGAAATAATGAAAACGATAGACACACTCCCGATACCCATAGCTACTATTTCCTGCATTGTAAGTCTCCAATAGATTTTAAATTTTTCAGGAGACTCAAAGAACATTCGGAGAAGCATTAAGTAGCGCCCGAAATGATAAACTGCTTTCATCATACCGTGCAAAAGTAACTAAATTCAATACACACACCGGTATCTGATGGTTTTTGATACGTAGGTTCTTGGGCAGCAATAAAAAACATCTTTTGCTATCTATTTATCTCTACAAAGTTCCTATATTTGAAGCCGAATGCAAGTCGGTAATTCTATAACCATCTCAAAGACATCTGCAAAAGTATTTTTTTTTGGCTACATTTTGATTATTAGCGTATTAGCTAATCTTTCTGGATGCGTTTCAAACAAAAAAATAGTGCTTTTTCAAAATAAATCTATTCCCAAATCGCAGGACTACTCTCAAAATTCTGCAGTAGAACGGTCAAGTTATAGTTATCGAATACAAAAAGGAGATGTTCTTTCGATTCAGATGGGTTCTATTGCTACTTCTGCGATAATACCCTTTAACACAGAGCAGGAGGCAACTATTGGGCTTGGTACGAACCAGCATCCATACCTAAAAGGTTATATGGTTGATGACAGCGGGCGGGTAGATTTACCGACAATTGGCTACCAATATGTTTTGGGGAAAACGATTTCAGAGATGCAGCAAGAGCTAAAGATTATTGCCCGTAGGTATTTTTCAGACCCAAACGTTCGTATTTTTTTGATGAATTTTAACGTAACCGTTATGGGAGAGGTACTGCATCCTGGCTTGTATCCGGTATATCTTACTACACCAACGATTTATGACGCAATAGCCTTAGCAGGAGACTTTTCACCATGGGCAAACCGAGAAGTCATAAAAGTTGTGCGTACACACGGCAACCCCGGAGAAGCCAAAGTCTTATACATGGATATGACGAATCAAAGAACTTTGACAACAGAAGATTATTATCTTCGCCCAAACGATATTATCTACATAAAACCTATGAAAGCCAAAAAATTCGTTATGAATAACGCGATGTGGGTTTTACCACTTTTATCAACTTTAGCAATCATCTTGAATGTGCTTACGCGCAAGTAGCCTTTAGTTAAACATTCATGGCAGATTTTATTTCGCAACCCAATCAAGAAAGCCGAGATACTCAGGCATTTAAAAAGTTTTATCGCCGTATAAAAACCAATAAATACTGGATACTCTTTTCCCTAATATTTTTTATTTTCTTAGCGTGGCTTTTCTTACGGTACAGCATTCCCGTTTTTCAAGCAAAAACAACCCTATTAATCAAAGATAGTGGCGGCTTCCAAGACCCTTCCGAAATTTTATTCGGCGAAATCACTTTTCAAACAAAGGAAAAAGTATTCAACGAATCTACAATCATAACTTCACAGCCACTGATATTCCTATCATTAAGGCAGTTAGGATTCTGGGTATCATTCTACTCTAAGGGATTATTCAATAACATTGAATTATATGAAGACAACCCCTTTGCCATTGTTGTAGATACAGCAAAGGTATTTGCTTGTGATTCCTCATTACCTTATGGGGTTGATTTTAAAGTAACTTTGATTGATAGCAAAACCTACCAACTTACTGCTGAAAGTGAAGGAACGATATTTTATGGGCCGTTTTCGATAAACCAAAAAGTACAGTTTAATCAAATTGTTAAGGTCGGTAATTTTGAATTTGCACTACGATTGGTAAAGCCCGAAAAAATCGTTAAAGACATAGTTATTACAAATTATTCATTCAGAATACATAATTTGAAGCGGTTAGCTGCAGACTATAAACGCCGGTTAGTAGTAAATCCAGAACCTGTTGGCTCTACCATCATAGATGTTTCAATACAACAAAATGTACCGAGAAAGGCCGTCTATTTTTTGCAGACATTAGTCCGAAATTATGCCTCTCAAAATTTAGACCTAAAAAATGAAGTGTCAATTAAGACAATTGAGTTTATTGATAAAGAGCTCAAACAAACTAGTGATACTTTAGGCAGCGTAGAAGCCCAATTAGAGCAGTTTAAATCATCCTATCAAATTGCCGACCTTAGTATAGAAGCCAAAATGCTCTTGGAAGAACTCAGCAAGTTAGAAGAAGAGCGTGCAAAATATATAATCGCCCAGAAATATTACGAATACCTTAAAAATAACATTAATAACGAAGATTTCAACAACGGTATATTCCCATTTTCATTGGGAGAAAATCAAGATCCTATTCTGAATAAGTTAGTGATGGATTTAATCAGCCTTCAATTAGAAAAGAAAGTTTACTTAGATCAAGGAATGATACAAAGCCCGCAAGTAAAACTTTTGGAAGATAGAATAAAGACATTACGCAATAAAATTTTAGAAAATGTAAATAACTTACTTACTGCTAATAGCTTAGCTATGAATGATTTGAATAATCGGATAAAGCAAGTGGAGCAGTCTGTTAAGCAACTCCCCAAGTCAGAGCGGGAGTTAGTAAATATCCAGCGGAATTATAAACTGAGTGAGAATTTGTATGTGTTTTTGATGGAAAAACGGACGGAGGCAGCAATCAGTCGTTCTTCTAATACGCCTGATGTTCAGATTGTTGAGCCGGCTATGCTGGACCCTGACGATCCCGTTTTTCCAAAACCCGTTTTGGTTTATGCAGCAGCTATTTTTCTTGGGCTTTTTATCCCATTAGGCGTTATTTTAGCAAAACACTTTTCCCAAAATACGATTCTGGATAAAGTTGAGATTTCCCAAAAAACAGATGTTCCTTTCTTGGGGAGTATTCCGCATAACTATGATAGCAACAAACGTCATAAGCTAATCACTTTTGAAAAACCACGTAGCGGCGTATCAGAAGCCTTCCGAATCTTGCGCTCAAATATAAACTATTACAAAAGAACAGGACAAGATCAACAAGGTTCAGTTATTTTACTTACCTCTTCAATTGCAAACGAAGGCAAAACCTTTACTGCTACAAACTTAGCCGTTGCACTTTCTATGGCAGGAAAAAAGACCATTATCTTAGGCTTAGACCTACGAAAACCCAAAATCCATGAATACTTAAATGCAATGCCCGTAACTTCACCTGACTCAAAAGAGCGACTTGGACAATATACCGGAGTCAGAGGCTTACCCGGAATAACAGACTATTTGAAAGGAAATAAAGAAATTCAGGATGTAATCTACCAAACACAAGCAGATTATCTGTACGTAATCCCCTCTGGCTCAGATACTAACAATCCATCTGAATTACTGTTAGACAACAAGATGCCTGAACTTATAGAGTATTTAAAAGCAAATTTCTCCTTTGTTGTCTTAGATACTCCCCCAATAGGATTGGTAACTGATGCCCTTATATTATCAAAACTTTCAGATATAAATATTTTTGTTACCAGACAAAATATCACTAAGGTAGATTTTATAGACTATGTAGATGAACTGCACCAGAGTAAAAAAATTAGTAATCTGTGCATTTTGCTCAATGACGTAAGCAAAGACCATGGGTATGGATACGGCTACTACGGCTATGGGTATGGATATGGATATTATGAAGAGGATGAGCCTTGGTTTCAAAAAATTCGCAGAAAAATCAAATATTTTTTCCGAAAGAAAATCTAACATACTTAAAATGACTTTATAATTAGCAGAAAAAACTCCATTATTTACCTAACACAGTTAAATTTTATTTGTAAATTGCTCTCTAAAATATCATGATAAATAGTAAAGTAAAGATGTTTAGGCAGCGCGTTTTTGAGTGTTCTATGGGTTATCATTTTTTTAATCACCTATATTTAGAGGTTATTTTATTAGTTAAAAAATTATTTTTATTGAATTTACAATAATATGGCTCGTTATTTAATAACCGGAGGTGCTGGTTTTATTGGTTCACACATTGTTGAAGATCTATTAAAACGCGGAGAATTTGTTCGTGTGTTGGATAATTTCTCAACTGGGTATCGCCGAAACTTAGATCAGTTTATAAACGATATAGAGTTAATAGAGGGAGATATCCGCTATTATCATGTTGCATTGCAGGCAGTTAAGGGAATAGACTTTGTGTTACATCAAGCCGCATTGGGTTCTGTGCCACGCTCTATTAATGACCCGATTACTAGCAATGACATAAATGCAAACGGAACCCTAACGATGCTATATGCTGCCAAAGAAGCTCGTGTTAAACGGTTTATTTATGCTTCTTCATCCTCCGTTTATGGAGATAACCCTGAATCTCCTAAGATTGAAACCATGACACCCAGCCCGAAATCTCCTTATGCTGTAAGCAAGTTATCAGGGGAGCACTACTGCCAAGTGTTTCATAAAGTTTATGGCTTAGAAACCGTTGCCTTACGATACTTTAATGTTTTTGGCCCCAGACAAGACCCTAATTCTCAATATGCAGCGGTGATTCCGAAATTTCTAAGTGCTATGTTAAAGGCTCAAAAGCCTACTGTCCACGGAGACGGAACCCAAAGTAGAGATTTTACTTTTGTAAAAAATGTAGTTAATGCAAATCTTTTAGCCTGCGATTCTCCTAATGTTTCCGGTAAAGTTTTTAATATTGCTTGTAATTCCACCCATTCTTTGTTAGATCTCATTCAGCATCTAAATACCATTTTAGGAAAAAATATTGAGCCAAAGTTTGAACCACCACGTATTGGAGATATAAAGAACTCACTGGCATCTATCGTTCGTGCACAAACTGAATTGATGTATCAGCCGGAAACCAATTTTGTGAAAGGATTACAAATTTTGGTAGAGAAGTTTTAGGATTAAGAGTATGCGTGTACTATTGTTAGGTTCCGGCGGTCGAGAGCACGCAATGGCGTTAGCAATTCACAAAAGCCCGTCATGCACAGCCTTATTTACCTGCCCAGGAAACCCCGGAACGGCTACCTTAGGCACAAATATAACAATACAGCTCACTGATTTTGAGAAAATTGCTGAATTCATTCAGCAAGAACATATTGATTTGGTGATAGTAGGCCCCGAACAGCCCTTAGCTGCCGGAATTGCTGACTATCTGCGTCCATACTGCTTCGTATGTGGCCCCAATCAAGCCGCCGCTATGCTGGAAAGCAGTAAGTCTTTTGCCAAACACTTTTTCGCCAAAAACAACATACCCACAGCGCAATATCAAGTTTTTACAACCGGAGAATATGATAACGTGCTGGATTATGCTCATAAACTTGGGTTTCCTTGCGTACTCAAAGCTGACGGCTTGGCTGCCGGAAAAGGGGTAGCCATCTGCCAAAATGAACCCGAACTAAAAAGCACATTACAAGATTTTTGGGCTGATAAAACATTACAAGATGCAGCCTCAAAAGTTGTAGTAGAGCAATATTTAGCCGGTAAAGAAATTTCCTGTTTTATTTTGACCGACGGAAAAGAGTTTATCTGGCTTCCAGAAGCCAAAGACTATAAACGTGCCCAAAATAACGACTTAGGCCCTAATACCGGCGGAATGGGGGCAGTATCTCCGGTACCCTGGTTTAATGAAACATTAAAACAACAAATTATTGCCCAAATAATATACCCAACCCTAAAAGGGCTGCAACAAGAACAAATTGATTACTGTGGATTCCTGTTTTTAGGAATCATGGTTCTTGATAATCAGCCCTATATCTTGGAATACAACGTGCGTTTGGGAGATCCGGAAACCCAAGTTGTTCTGCCCAGAATCAAAGCTGACTTTGCTTATCTTTGTTATTTAGCTGCAGCTAAAAAAATTCAGCCAAATACACACATAGAAGTATCGCCAGAAACGATGTTAAATGTGGTTTGCACAAGTGCCGGATACCCCGGAAAGATAACAACAGGACACAAAATCGAAATAACACACACAGACGCACTGCTTTTTCATGCCGGAACAACCCTTGATGAAAATAAACAATTAATAACCGCAGGAGGTAGAGTCATAAATGTTACTGTTGCCGCTGAATCCCTAAAAAAAGCCATTTCCCATGCTTATCAAGCCGTTCAGTCCGTAAACTTTACCGGTAAAACTTATAGAACAGATATTGGATTAGATTTGCTCCCCGATGTCCACTGAATACCCTAAAAACTTAGATGATCCTACCATTATATCCCGAATAAAAGACGGAGATGATAGCCTCATTGAAATGCTATACCTTAAAATTATTCCCGCACTATTAGTTGAACTAAAAAAAGAAGAGACTGTTAAAAGACTACTCAAAGATGCCTTGCTGCAAGTAAGAAATTTAATCGTTAAAGGTAAATTTAAACCAACATTGGGTAGCAGCTTAGAAGAACATATTTTTAATCTATGCTGTGTTCGTTTTGAAAAAGAACAAGAAGAACTAACGCTTGACCACAAGATTATTAATAGCTTACTAAGCAATGATGGTTGGGGATATTATTATATCAATATGCAATATGCCCACAGTATCAAGAACTTTGTCAGAATCAACAGTGGAAATACCCAAGACGCAGAAGATTTGATTCAGGACGCTATTTTGGTCTTGTTAAATAATACCCGTGATGGTAAGTATAAACCACGGCATGATGTGAGTGTTAAAACATATTTTTATGCAATTTGCAAAAATCTTTGGTTAGAAAGAATCCGAAAACGAAAAAATAACCCATTTGAATATTTATATGACTTACCCGAAGAAGCAAATGAATTTGTAGATATTGAATTTCAAGAAGAACTTTTGAATGAACGACAACAGTTGGTTCAAGAACTTTTTGAGCAGGCTTCTGATGCTTGCAAAAAAGTACTGAGTTTGTTTTACAAACATCAGCTTTCACACGAGGAAATTGCACAACGGCTTGGATATGCAAATTCCGAAACCTCTAAGACACAAAAAAATAAATGCCTTTCTAAACTAAAAAAAGCTATACAACAAAGACTACCTAATACAAGATCAACAATGGATAATTAAGTATGGAAAATATAGAACTTTCTGATAAAGAAATAGAAATATTGATGGATAAATATCTAAAAAAGGAACTTTCTGAAGAAGACAGGGTTAATTTTGAAGAGTTTCTGGCTCAAAATCCGCAGATGCAGACCGAGATTTCTTTGCGCAGAGATATTATCATTGGCATCCACGCCGCCGAGAACCGCGCTATCCGCAACCGGTTAGAAATTGCCGGAAACCGACAAATGCATCAATTTAGCATTTCTACGCCTATCGTAATTGCAGCTACTATTGCCTTTGTCGCTGTCATCGCATTATTTTTAATTTGGATATTTTCTTAAATTATTTATATTGAATAAAATTCTACACCACAACCTCATTTAACAAACTTTTCTAAAGCTATAATTATCAGTCAGTTATGTTGCATTAATACTGATTATAGTTTTTTAAAATTTGCGTAAGTTTGCGCAGCATGGTTTATCGCAGTAGCATTGCACTAAAATGGATACTCTACCTCTACATTTTGGGGTTCGAAGCCTTGCTTTGCCCACTCGGTAGTTTCGCACAAAATATATCCAAAAACAGACAACTTCTTGAAAAAGAGCGAGAACGAATAGAGCAGGAGGTTACGCTTACCAATCAACTGATTAACGAAACACGTAACAGCCGTTCTCAATCTTTAAATGATATAGCACTGCTCAAAAAACAAATTTCCCTACGGGAACGCCTAATCTCTAATATTGAATTAGATATGGGCAGAATGGACGTAGAAATAGCCAGCACCAATTCCGTTGTGGGAGCTATGGAGCAAGATATTATCAAAATTCGAGAACAATATGGCAAAATGGCTTATCGCATCTATAAAACCCAAAATAACCTATCTATTTTACTGTGGATTTTAAGTGCTGAAAGTTTTAAACAAGCTTACTACCGAATGATGTATTTTAAAGAAGTAAGCAAATACCGAAGCCAGCAAATATCCCTACTAAGGCGTGCGCAACACTATCTTTATGAAAAAAAAGATGAAATTAACACCCAAAAAGCCCAAAAAGAAAAACTTTTGGGTAGAAGAAAGCAAGAAGCCGATAAATTAGTTCAGTCCAAAAAAGATAAAGATGACTTATACCTTGAATTAAGAAAAAAAGAACGAGAATACAGAGAAAAACTTAGAGAACACCAAAAATCATTAGCTCAAGTACAGGAAGCTATCGAAAAAATAATTCGAGAAGAAATAGCTAAGTCAAAAAAAGCAGATGAAAAAGATATATTGAACCCTCTTTCAGAGCAATTTGAAAAAAATAAAGGGAAATTACCTTGGCCTTTACCCAGTAACAAAGGGGTTATTACAGAAACCTTTGGCGTAAATGAAGTAGCCTCAGGCGGTAAAGTTAATAATAACGGCGTTTATATCTCTACTTCCAAAGACATGACCATACGAGCAATCTTTTCCGGAAAAGTAACCGCCGTTAGCACAATCCCCATGCACGGAAAAATTATCATTATCCAACATGGTGTGTATCGAAGCGTATATGCAAACCTAAAAGAAACCTCCGTAACCGTTGGCCAGGAAATAGACGCTCTCCAACCAATAGGAATCGTTAAAACCGAGTATGAAACAGGTGATACCAAACTTCATTTTTTGCTCTACAAAGACAAAACTCCCATTGACCCGATGCTCTGGATCGCAGAAAAAAACTAAGCTAAACGATTTTTTTAAAACTAAATCTATCCCAGAATAGTTATAGACTTCAAAATTCAACTTTAATATAGTCGAAAATCAACTACATGACTACAAAGATATTCTTATTAGCTACTATAACCAGCGTTTCATTAACAGTTTTTGCGCAGACAACCGAAAAAGAAAAAAATCTAAGAACCCAATCAGCAGATACCACACAAGGATGGCGAAAAGGCGGAATACTCGCCATTAATCTTGCTCAAACCTCCTTAACCAATTGGGCAGCAGGAGGGGATAACTCCATTTCCATAAACAGCCTCCTGAGTGTCTTTGCCAATTACAAAAAAGAAAAATCAGCTTGGGATAATTCCCTTGACCTTGGCTATGGCCTCCTAAAACAAGGAAAAAACGCAAAATTCATAAAAACAGATGATAAAATTGACCTTCTGTCTAAATATGGAAGGCAGGCTTTTAGCAATCATTGGTATTACGCAGGGCTCTTAAACTTCAAAACCCAAATGACACCCGGATACAATTATCCAAACGATTCCATAAAAATCTCAACCTTATTTGCCCCTGCCTATATTATTGGAGCTATTGGGCTTGATTACAAGCCAATTAGTTATTTCAGCTTATTCATAGCACCAATAACCACCAAAATCACCCTCGTAAATGACCAAACGCTTGCAAATGCCGGATCTTTTGGAGTCGAAAAAGCAACTTATGACACCCTGGGCAATGTTCTTACCAAAGGTAAAAAATCCAGAATTGAACTGGGAGGCTATCTGAGATTGATTTTCTCTAAAAATGACTTTAAAAATGAGTTCCTGAAAAACGTTTCCTTTACCACCAAACTCGATTTATTTTCAAACTATCTATACCACCCGGAAAATATAGATATTAGCTGGGAAACCCTAATCGCCCTGAAAGTAAATAAATATATATCCGTCAACCTAACTACCCATCTCTTGTATGATAATGATATTAACATCATTATAGATACCAACGGAGACGGCAAACCGGATGTATTGGGCCCCAGAACACAATTTAAAGAAATCCTCGGCGTTGGCTTCTCCTATAAATTCTGATTTTTGATAAAAATAAAAACAGGCTTCGTAAAACGCATTCAGAAACAAATTACTAAATTTGGGTTTTTAGTGCATAACTTCATCTCTAAATAATTAAATTACTGAATATCAATATAAAATGTTGATATTCAGTAATTTAATTATTAACTGTAATATAAAAATGGCTATCTCTCACGAACAAACAGCGATAAAAGCAACCTATTTTAGTATTCTGGGAAATATAAGTCTTGCTATTATAAAGGGACTTGCCGGTTTTTTCGGAAACTCTTATGCACTTATTGCAGATGCAATAGAGTCCACTACGGATATTTTTTCTTCTTTCTTAGTTTTATTTGGGCTTAAATATGCCAACAAGCCGGCTGATAAAGACCACCCTTATGGGCACGGGCGCGCTGAACCCTTAATCACTTTTTTAGTAGTTGGCTTCCTGATTACATCTGCAACCGTAATTGCCTACGAAAGCATACAAAATATCGGAACACCACACGACCTCCCCAAGTTCTGGACACTATTTGTGCTCATCCCGCTGATTATTTGGAAAGAAATCTCTTTTCAAATAGTAATGAAAAAAGCCAAAGAATCAAATAGCTCATCGCTAAAAGCGGATGCGTGGCATCATAGAAGTGATGCTATCACCTCCGTTGCTGCGCTAATTGGCATCTCTATTGCCTTATATTTTGGTAAAGGCTACGAAACAGCAGACGATTGGGCAGCCTTATTTGCCTCCGGATTTATATTTTACAATAGCTATAAAATTTTTAGACCTGCACTTGGCGAAATAATGGACGAACATTTATATGATGACCTCGTTGAAGACATCAGAAAAGTATCCCTAACAGTTGAGGGCGTTACCGGAACTGAAAAATGTTTTATCAGAAAAGCAGGAATGAAATATCACGTGGACCTACACGCAATCGTAAACGCTAATATTACCGTAAAAAAAGGACACGAAATCGCCCACAAACTCAAAGATACCTTGCGTAGCGAAATACCACAGTTAGGGCACGTCTTAATCCACGTTGAACCAAATGAATACGACTGATTAGCCTATAACAGAGTACAGAAATCCCCTTGTTATCAGCATATTATCTATAAAAATTAACCCTTAATGTAAGGATTATTAGAGCCTCTACACACAAAAAAATATCTATTTGTAGGTGTTTTTTTAAATCTTTATCGAAGTTCATTTGAGGTTATAAACAGAAGGATTTTTCTGAAAAAACTATCAAAAGAACCATTGAAAATCAGATAATTAATTACATATAAACTTTGCGTTCATGATTTCTATGGTAAATTTGGCGAATGAAAATTTTGATTGTAGAAGATGAAAAAGAATTAGCACAAGACATTGTAAAATACTTATCGGGACAAAACTATGTGTGTGAAGTAGCGGAAACCTACAATCAAGCAACCGATAAAATCTCTGTTTATCAATATGACTGTATTTTGTTGGACTTAATGCTTCCAGACGGAAGCGGGCTTGACCTTTTAGAACTTTTAAAGCAGCAAAATAAACAGGACGGCGTAATTATCATTTCTGCAAAAAATTCTATTGAAGACAAAGTAAAAGGGTTACAAATTGGGGCAGACGATTATCTGGCAAAACCGTTTCATCATTCAGAACTTTCAGCAAGAATACATTCCATTATTCGCAGGAAACAATTTAACAGTTCAAATATCATTCAGCAAAACGAAATAACGATCGACTTGTTAGCTAAGACAGTAAAAGTGAACGAATTTGAGATTTCATTGACGAAAAAAGAATTGGATTTATTGCTGTTTTTTATCGGAAATAAAAACCGAGTGATCTCAAAAAGTGCATTGGCAGAACATTTGTCGGGCGACATTGCCGATATGTTTGATAATCATGATTTCGTTTATGCCCACGTTAAAAACCTAAAAAAGAAATTAACAGAAGCGAGCTACGGCAATTATATCAAAACAATTTATGGAACAGGCTACAAATGGGAAGCGTAAAACTTTTAAATAGAACATTTTTTGTTTATATAGTATCAAGTATCATCGTTTTACTTGTTGCTGCACCAATCTTTTATTTTTCAATGGTCTATTTATACATAAATGATATTGATGAAACATTGCACTTGTACAAAAAAGAGTTTAAACATTATTATTTACCAAATTTCAAACAATCGGAAATTGAGAGTTGGAATAAATACAACCGAGATATGAAAATAGAGCCGAGTGATATTTATACCAATCAGCATACTGCTTATTTCTACAAAGATTTTTTCGATGTGCTTGATGATGAAAAAGAGCCCTATAGAGTAATGCAATCACCTATTGTGATTGAAAATAAACCATACATTTTTACTGCCCGAATTAGTTTAGTTGAAACAGAAGATTTAATTGAAAGCATTGCCGTCGTTTTTGTTGTTTTAATTGGCTTATTATTAGGTGTTTTAATTTTTGTTACCAATCGCTTTTCAAAGAAAATTTGGCAACCATTCCACAGCACCCTTGAAAAACTAAAATCGTTTGACTTAACTACACGACAAGGTATTTCATTTGATAAAACAAACATTAAAGAATTTGAAGAGCTAAATCAGTCGTTACAAAAACTGATTGATAAAAATATTTCAGTTTACAACCAACAAAAAACATTTATTGAAAATGCTTCACACGAATTACAAACGCCATTGGCGATTTTAAAATCAAAGTTAAATTTATTGTTACAAAACAAAAACATTACAAGCGAACAAGCAGAATTGCTAACTGCAATTGATTTACCACTGGCACGAATGACAAGAATAAATAAAAACTTGTTGTTATTAGCAAAGATTGAAAACAAACAGTTTTCAGAAGTTGAAACTATTGAACTAACCGAAGTAATAAACGAAACACTTGAATTGTTGTCTGACTATATTACAACAAAGCAAATTATTGTAGATAAAGGTTCTTCGACAAGCTCGGGACAAGCCTTTGCTGAAAAATTATCGGTTGTTTGCAACAAAACGTTACTTGAAATTCTGGTCAGTAATTTGCTTATCAATTCCATTATTCACAATTCTGAAAACGGAAAAATCAACATTTCAACTTCTTTCAGTGCAGATATTGATTTTCCGAACAAAACACTAACAGTTTCCAACACAGGAAAAACAGCATTGAACAACGAAAAATTATTTGAACGTTTTGCTGTTGCATCTTCACAAAATACCAACAGCGGTTTAGGGTTGGCGATAGTGAAAGAAATTTGCAACCGTTATCAATGGCAAATCAGCTACGCTTTTGAAAACGGGTTTCATTCGTTTACAATAAAATTTTTGTGATTGCTACGCAAATTCTAAATTTCTTCTAAATCAGGTTGCACCTTTGCCTTATTAAATTTAAAATTTTAAGAAAATGAAAAAGACAGTAATTTTATTGAGCGTAATGTTCACAGTATTATCCGCCAACGCACAAAAAATTTCGGACAAAGAAGTTCCGGCAGTTGTAAAATCAGCATTACAAAAAAACTACCCCAACGCAAAGGAGTTGAAATGGGAAAAAGAAAAAGGCAATTACGAAGCAGAATTTGAAGTTAATGAAACTGATTATTCGCTTTTGATTGACGCTTCAGGAAATATTTTAGAAACAGAAATAGAAATCAAAGTTGATGCGCTACCTGCAAAAGTGAAAGATTACATTACTAAAAACTACGCAGGGCAAAAAATCAAAGAAGCTACAAAAATTACCAGCAGCAAAGGTGTTGTTACATACGAAGCAGAGGTAAAAGGAAAAGACTTGATTTTTGACAGCAACGGAAATTTTATTAAAGAAGAACCAGAAAACGACAATGACTAAAACGTTATTAAGAGCAACACTTGTACTCAACATGTTGCTCTTATTTTCAACCAGTATTTCTTCAGCCCAAATATCATCTATTACACTTTCGGGAGTCGTAAAAGACAAAAATGAGAAAGCCGCTTTGCCATTTGTAAATGTTGTTTTGAAAGCCGAAAAAGATAGTTCCTTCGTAACCGGCACCATTACAGACGATGAAGGAAGATTTACCCTTACAGGTATCAAACCCAATAATTATTTTCTGGAACTTTCTTACATCGGTTATACTACTAAAAAACAAGCACTTTTTGTAGGAAATCTCTCAGCGTTTCTGAATATAGCAACTATTGAGTTGGAAGAAGAAAATAAAACCTTAGAAGAAATTGTGATAACCGGAAAAGCAGATGACGTAAGTGAAAAAATGGACAAAAAAACGTATTCTGTTGATGATAATATTAGCCAGGGAGGGGGCTCTGTCTTGCAAATCATGCAAAACTTACCCAGCATTACGGTTCAGGACGGAAAAGTGCAGCTAAGAGGCAACGAAAAAGTAATTATCTTGATTGACGGTAAACAAACTGCAATGACCGGCTTCGGTAGCCAAACCGGATTAGATAACATCCCCGCCTCTGCCATCGAAAAAATTGAAATCATAAACAACCCCTCATCAAAATACGATGCCAACGGTAATGCCGGAATTATCAATATTATAATGAAAAAAAACAAACAAGATGGCTTTAATGGAAAAGCTGGCTTCACAACGGGCTTAGGAGCTTTGTGGGTGCGTAAAGAAAATTTACCAACCATCAGGCCACAATATACTTTTACACCAAAGATAAACCCATCCCTCTCTTTCAATTACAGAAAAAGAAAAACAAACGTTTTTTTTCAGGCCGATAACTTATACACGCAAACGCTGAACAAAAACGAATTTGTAGCCAGAACTTATGATGATAAAACAATTATCAAACAACAATTAAAACGAAACAGGAATACGAACTTTTTTACTTCAAAAGCGGGAATTGATTGGTATATTAACGACCAAAATACCTTAACTGTCTCGGGTTTGTTTGGAAGTGAAAAAATAACTGACCGAGGAGACCAGCCTTTTTTTAACGCGGATTTATCAACACGGCTTCGCCTCTGGCAGTTTTTAGAAGATGAACTAAAAACAACCATAATGGCCTCAGCAATTTACCAGCATAAATTTAAAGAAGCCGGACATTTGTTAAATGCTGGGTTTAATTATACTTTTCACAGAGAAGATGAAAAGTATTTTTATGATAATTATTTGCCAAATTCAACAGGGACAGACGCTTTTAAGCTATTATCTGATGAACAAGTTTATGATTTTAATGTCGATTATATACAACCCTTGAAATATGGAAGAATTGAAACAGGTGTAAAATTGAGGAATAGGATTATCCCAACAAATATGAATTTTATTGCCGGAATAAATTCGGTTTTAGATATGGGTGCTGGCGGCTGGGCAACTTACAAAGAAGTGATACCGGCGTTATATGGAAACTATGTTCTGGAAAACGCCAAGTGGGAAGCTGAATTAGGTTTAAGAATCGAATATGTAAATATCAATTATGAAGTAAATCCCAATCACAATACCTACAAAAGTAGTGGTTATGACTATACTCAGCCATTTCCAAATTTTCGTTTAGCTTACAAAATTAATGACCACCATAAATTTTCACTTTTTTACAACCGAAGAGTAGATAGGCCAAATGAAGTGGACATTCGCATTTTCCCAAAATATGATGATGCAGAAATTATCAAAGTCGGTAATCCTGCATTACGCCCACAGTTTACCAACTCATTTGAATTGGGGTATAAAACAAGTTGGGAAAACGGCTATTTTTATTCGGCAGCATATTATCGCTTTGCAAACGCAACCATTACACGAATTTCAACCATTGTTCCGAACAGTACTTTAATTTACGCCATATTTCAAAATGCAGGAAAAAGCTACAATACAGGTATGGAATTTATACTAAACCAGGAAACTGCCAAATGGTATTCATTCAACGTCAATGCAACTATTTATCGCAGCCAAATCAATGCTTTCTCAATAGAAAACCTTTATCCTATTCCCCATACTTTTTCTGCCGAAAAACAGACAATTTTTTCAGGTAACGTAAAGCTAAACAATAACTTCCATTTACCCAAAAAAGTTGAATTGCAAATAATAGCCGTTTATTTAGCACCTGACATCATTCCGCAAGGAAAAATCGGACAACGTTTTTCGTTGGATTTAGGGCTAAAAAAATCTATCCAAAAAAGTAAAGGAGAATTATTTTTCAATGCAACTGATTTATTAAACACAATGGTCATCAAAAAAGAGATTCAGGGGAATGGATTTAGCTACACCAGTGCAGACTACTACGAAACACAGGTAATTCGGTTAGGCTATAACTATAAATTTTAGCTCATAGATAGAGCCAACAGGTAGTTATTTTTGTAAAAAAATAGCTGAAATACAAATTTTAATTATAGAAGATGACCAACGGGTAGCCGAGCTCATTCAAAGAGTATTCTGCCGAAAATAGACGGTAACAAATATTCAAAGTCACTTTCTGTTATACTTGTTTGATTTACTAACTTTCCTTTGCCTATTTTGAAGGCTGATTTTGATTTTGCCATACTGGAGCACATAGCTAATCATCTTTTTATTCTATTGAGCAAACTATTTCTGTTTTTATTAATATCTTTGTTCTCATAAAACATTAACTTATCTAAAGTCTATTATTTGCTGGAAAAGAAATTTGGCAATAATTTTGGCATCGAGACATCTTCTGAAGGATGAAAAGAACTTTATTTATATTGTGTATATGCCTTTTTGTGGCAAAAGCATTTACACAAAACAAACCTGAATTTATTGATACCTCTTTTGTACAAATTAAAATTGATTACACTGACTATTTAGCATTAGTTGGAAAAAATAATTTGAATTATGCGGCACAAAAATTCAATATCAATATTGCCAATGCGCAGATAGAAACTGCTAAAATCTTTCCTGACCCTCAAATTATTTTTGGCTATTTTGATAATGGACAGCGAAGGATGAATATGGGCTACGGGTTTAATTCAGGGCTTAATTGGACATTGGAGTTGGGGGGCAAACGCAAGGCAAGGATTAACTTAGCAAATAGCCAAGCAGAACTTGCCCACTATTTATTACAAGATTATTTCCGCAACCTTCGGGCAGATGCCACACTTGGTTTTTTAGCAGCAATGAAAGATAATTTGCTGCTGGATATATTATCTAATTCATATCTGCAAATGAGCAAATTGGCTCAATCTGACAGTATCCGGTTTAAATTGGCCTCAATCACACAAGTGGACGCAAGACAAAGTAAATTAGAAGCCGGAATGATGCTTAACAACGTGTATCAGGCAGATGCACAATTTAAAAACTCATTAATCAGCCTTTGGTTGTTATTAGGGGTAAAGCAAACCGACACACTATTTTTACCGCAAGGTGATTTTTCTAAGTTTGAACGAAACTTCATTTTATCCGATTTAGTAATAACGGCACAAAATAACCGCGCTGACCTATCCGTGGCCTTACAAAACAAAAATATATCGCAACACATCTTACAATTAGCCAAAGCAAACCGGATAATTGACTTAGGGATTGCCACTGGTATAACCTACTCTTCTTATGATAGAAACATTATTGCCCCAACACCCTCTTATGCACAGGTAGGCATAGGCATTTCTGTGCCGCTAAAGTTTTCTAATAACCATCCGGGTGAACTCAAAACAGCTTATTACAGTAGCTTGCAGGCAGAAACCCAATACCGACAAATTGAATTACAGATCCAAGATGAGGTAGTACAAGCCTATTTTAATTATCTCTCTATGCAAAAACAGGTGCAGCAATTTAACACAGGCTTGCTTACAGAAGCCCAAGCGGTCTTAGACGGAAAAATATACAGTTACAAACGGGGTGAAACTTCGCTACTTGAAGTGTTAAACGCACAAAGAACATTTAACGAAGTACAGCAAGATTATTATCAAACGCTTTATTCCTATGCTGCCGCTTTGGTGGAGTTAGAAAGAGCAGCCGGCATTTGGGATATTAACTTTTAAAAAATCAGCAAAATGAAACAGATAACCAACATACTTATTGCTTTTTGCTGTTGCAGTTTTGTATTCGCACAAAACAAACCCGAAACCCAAAATCCAAAACAAAATACAGAAATTGACACTACAACAAAATTTCGTAATACTTTATTTAAAAGCGGCAGCGTTTTATGGGGCATAAAAGCAGGCTTTAGCTTATCCAATATTTATGGCAGTGATATTGATTACGTTTTTGCCAATAACGAGACAAACTTTCAACCAGCCTTTCATCTTGGAATTTGGGTGGATACAAAAATCGAAAAACATCTTTACCTCAAACATGAACTACTTTTTAACCAGAAAGGTGCAGGCGTAACCCTAACTGACAGCATCAACGGAAACTATTCTGCACAATTTAAAACCTATTATTTAGACTTTTTCCCAATCAGCCCTACACTTTATTTCAAAGGTGTTCAGATTTATACAGGGCCTTATATCAGTGCATTGATAGATGCCCAAATAAATCGAAAAGATGAAACCGGAAAGACCTTTATTGACCACAGTATTTTTGGCAATCCAAGTCAATTTGAAGACAAATCAAAATATCTACAAAAAATGGATTTTGGAATTGAGGTAGGTTTAGCATATCAACTTCCCTATAGTTTATCCATTGGTGCAAAATATACGCATGGTTTTTTTGACATCTTTCAAAGTGCTAATGGCTACATAATAAGCGGTAATAAGCATGAAATAAAGATTTATAACCGCGCTTTTTGGCTGTCAGTAAGCTATTTATTTAACGGAAAAAGAAAAATAGAATAACCCTTTTTAGCAATAACACTGAATTAACGAACTTCCCAAAATGCTGTATTATTCCAAAGAGAAAGAAAATTCTCTGAACAAAATGTATTTAAACTTTGTAACTTTACCGAAAAATTATTCACGATGAATTTTGCAGATATGTTTGGCAAGGTTAGCCAAATGCAACAAGATATGGAGAAGGCAAAAGCTCACTTAGACGAGATCTTTGTGGAGGCCGAAGCAGGCGGAAATATGGTTCATGTAAAGATGTCTGCCTCAAAAAAAGTAAAGCAAATTACTATTAATCAAGAACTTTTAACGTCCGGTGATAAAGAGGGTTTAGAAGATTTATTATGCACCGCCTTAAATAAAGCCTTAACTCTTGCCGAAGAACGCCACCAGCAAGAGATGGGGCATTTTACCCAAAATATTCTGGGAGATATGAACCTACCCAACATCCCCGGCTTAAACTTAGGCAACCTCGGCCTCTAAATAAATACAAAATCATCATACAAAAACCTGTATCCTGCTAAATTAATTTAGCAAATAGGAAGATTTATGGAAATACAAGACCTCGCTATTAAAATAGCCAAGCAGATTTCTTTGCCTACGGCAAATATTCTATCCGTATTAAACCTCATAGAACAGGAGGCTACTGTTCCCTTTATAGCCCGATACCGCAAAGCCCAAACCGGCGGCTTAGATGAAGAGCAAATCCGCCAAATTATCAAGCTCTCTAACTACTTTCAGGAGTTAGAAGACAGAAAAAAAACCATTCTGAAATCAATTACAGAGCAAGGCAAACTCACCCCCGAACTCCAACTTCAAATAGAAAATTGTGAAGATGCTACTATTTTGGAGGACTTATACCTCCCCTTCAAAGTAAAAAGGAAAACAAAAGCCGTTATTGCCTTAGAAAACGGATTAGGCCCGTTAGTTGAAATTGTAAAAACAGCACGCACCGGAAACCCCACAGAAATCGTTTATCCCTTTTTAAAAGGAGATATTTGCACCCAAAAAGAAGCCTTAGATGGCGTACAATACATTATTGCAGAGGAAATTACCGAAAATACCGCATATAGGGCTTTGGTTAGAAAGCACTTGCAGGATTATGGAACTGTTTCCAGCACCGTCAAAGATACAGAGCACAAAGAAGCTACCAAATTTGAAATTTATCATGAATTTCAATGTAATTTAAAACGAATCAAGCCATATCAGATTTTAGCTCTAAATAGGGGCGAGTCTTTGGGGGTTTTATCTGTAAAAATAACCGGAGATTCAGAGTTTCTACTTCAGCAAATAATTCAGCAAGAAAAAGTATCATCTAACCTACTATTTGAAGAGACGTGGCATGGAGGCATTAAGTTAGGCTTAAATCGTTATTTATATCCTTCATTGGAGAGAGAAATCCGCAGTAATTTAACGGAAGTATCTGATAAACATGCAATTACAATTTTTGCTCAAAACCTAAAAAGTTTGTTGATGCAGCCGCCTTTAGCTGGTCACATTGTTATGGGAATTGACCCGGGATTTGCTTCTGGATGCAAAATTGCCGTAATCAATGAGTTAGGAACTTATTTAGAGGGAGATGTGATGTATCCGACTCCACCCAAAAAAGCCACTCAAGATGCCGAAAAAATCATGTTACGCTTAATTTATCGGTATCAAGTAACCCTTATTGCAATCGGAAATGGAACAGCATCTCGGGAAACCGAAGTATTTGTGGCATCGGTAATCCAAAAAAATAACCTCCCCATTCAATATCTGATAACTTCTGAAGCCGGTGCTTCTGTGTATTCTGTTTCTACGATTGCCCAAAAAGAATTTCCGAAGTTAGATGCTACTGAGCGCGGAAACATCTCCATTGCCAGACGAGTGTTAGACCCTTTAGCCGAACTTATTAAGATTGACCCGAAATCTATCGGAGTGGGGCTTTACCAACACGATGTAAACCAACGCCTATTGGAGCAGGAATTAGCCGCCGTTGTAGAATCCTGCGTAAATGAAGTGGGAGTAGAACTAAACAGCGCCTCTGCCGCTTTACTGTCTTATGTTTCCGGCTTAACGACCAGAGTAGCAGAAAATATCGTAGCTTATCGCGAAACAAATGGAAAATTTAAAAATCGTACTGAACTAAAACTTGTCAAAGGAGTTGGTGAAAAAGCCTTTGAGCAATCTGCCGGTTTCTTACGCATTAGAGATGGTAATGAACCTTTAGATAATACCGCAATTCACCCGGAGTCATACCCAAAAGTGTATCAACTTGCCGAGGTTTTGAAGCAGACCAAAACAGAATTACCCCGAATTGCGCTTGCCTTGAGCCAACAAAAAGAGCCTGAACGGGTTAAACTTTGCACGGCATTAGACCTCGACACACATACTTTAAACCTTATCCAAGAAAACTTAGCAAAGCCCGGCAGAGACCCACGTGAAAGTATCTCTAAACCAGTACTCCGGTCAGATGTTCTCAAACCGGAAGACCTACATACCGGAATGACCTTAAATGGAACCGTCAGAAATGTAGTGGATTTCGGAGCATTTGTAGATATTGGCTTAAAAAATGACGCTTTATTACATATATCTAAAATTCAACTTAATAAGCGGATTACTAAGCCAATGGACGTGCTGAAAACCGGACAAGTATTACAGGTAATTATTGATAGTATTGACCTTGAAAAAAACCGAATCAGTTTAGCTTGGGACGGAAAACTTGCCGAAGTCTCTCAATAGAATAAGTAACCAATTTCTAATCAGTTAGATAACTCAATATCATAGTACAGTAATTTTAAGCTCCGCTCTTTTTCAATCCCTTTTGGGATACTTTTATACTTTGGTAATGAAATGTAACTCTGAGTGATTCTTTACGCATAAATTGTAGAAATACGTCTTATTACTTAGCTTTTTCTCATATTTTCTAAACCGCAGTCCTAAATTAAAACAATTCCAGAAATTAGTTTTGGTCTTTTGAAATATTTAGATTAATTTTGTTAAAAAAATTGATTATTACATTTACGCACTGATTATGAAGAATATTTTTACATTATTTGTTTTTTTATACATCATTTCTTATTGGGTAGCTGATGCGCAGCCGAGTTGTACAGGGTCCGGTGTTTCGGTTATCAGAAGCAATGCTACAGGAAATTGGGATGTATGTGCAACATGGAATCCCTTAGATGTTTCATGTGCAGCTTGGCCGGGAACCATTAATGAGAATCGTTATCATAACATTTTAAATGGCTATACCGTTACAGTACCGGCTGCGCCGGTAAACCCCACTACTCTGCGTTCAAAAGGAATTTCCGTTCTATCTGGAGGGAAATTAGTAGTGAACAAAAAGATAGATCCGCCAACCAATACGGCAGCCAATATTTATGTAGCGGGAACTATGGACTTCCAAATTGGGTCAGGGAATACAATGGATTTTGCCCAAAATTCAAGTACAAGCTACTTAGTTGTTTGCTCAGGAGGTGTAGCCAACATCACCAGCGGTACACTGAAAGTTTCAAGTGTTACGGTAAAATCCGGCGGTACGCTTAATATGAGTGGCGGAACTATTATGCGGAAGTTAGGCGGTATTACTTTGGTGGTAGAATCCGGCGGAACAGTGAATATCAACTCTTCATCAGGTGGCTTTTCAACATGGTCTTCCGGAACTTTATATACGCAAATTGACGGTACTTTTGACTGCAAAAACTATCTTTCGTCTGATGCTACTGCCTCAAATTTTTCTTTAGGGCAGGTGTGTGTGGCGAGCAACACTACAAGCGGCAGAATCCGTACCCAGACAGCTTTTATTCCTGTTCCCAACGTAGCATCTTATATGGGTGCAACAAACAACTTTTTTGGTTTTAACAGCAATTATGGCGGAACTGTTGAGTATTACGGTTCTTCCAGTATTACCTTAAATAGTGGTATTACAAACGTTAATTCATGCCCGTATTACTATGATTTAGAGGTAAATTTGTCCAGTGGAGCAAAGTTAAATTTAGGGCATTCCAGTTGTACGCAAGTTATTGGGGCTTTGTACTTAAAATCAGGAAATATCAATTTAAACAGCCGTAAAATATTACTTCGTGGAACGGTTTCTTATACAGGGAGTAACTATATTGAGTCAAACTCAAGTTCAGACTTAACGATTGTTGGAAAACTTTCCTTCATAGGAACCCCGTGTGAAACTTATTCTACCTCTATTACTACCGATATTCCGTCTATTGGTGGAACCTCTATTCGTTCTCAATCAGGTTCTATTGATATTCAGTATCCACAGTTACGTTTTTCGGCATCTTCGGGTGGTTCTGCCACCATTGGCACTTTAAAAGTATATCGCTCTGATGTTGTGTTCTTACGTTCTAATTTGACGGTTACGAGTTTGTTGAGCGTAAAACAAGGTATTTTAAAGACTGACGAAACAAATTTGGTATATTTGAGCAACGCTTCTCCCAGTGCATTTGAGCACCAAACAACCGGATATTCAGCCATTCCCGGCTGGATTTCCGGGCCGCTAAAGCGAAAAATAGGCGTTGGATCCTATGATTTTGGGGTTGGTTATCAATCTGTTACAAGTTATTCGACAGTAGATAGACTTAGATACCGTCTCTTTACGATGGATATTTCAGCCTTATCAGGTTACACAGATTTAAAGGTTAAGTTTGTAACCCCACTTAGTCCTGATTGTGACGGATCTTTGGTTGCCGTAGATGGTTCTTTAAGCTACCTAAAACTGCATCCTGAAGGCTACTGGAATGTGGTAACTTACGGGTCAGGTACAATTACTTATGACGAAAAATTATATATCCATCAGTTTACGAGTCCGGCATTGGTAGATAACCAGTTCGGGCCTCTTAAACGTTCCGACGGTCTTACGGAATGTAAAGATTGGAGTACCGGCGGTGGAACGCTAAATGCCGCCTCAACTTCGGGGCGTATTCATGAAAACTCAGGCCCTTTGGAAATAGGTTATGCACAACGCAACGGATTAATAGATTTTTCTGATCACGGTATCGGAATTACTGATCCACCTCCAATGCTGGTAGAATTAGCTGATTTTCAGGTATCTATACTGCCAAATACCAACGTACTTTTAAAATGGGCTACAGCTAAAGAAGTTAGCAACCAGTTTTTTGTGATACAAAGATCCTCTGACGGGCAAGTTTTTGAAGATATTAAGACGATAGCCGGTGCCGGAAATTCCCATCAAATCTTAAATTATCAGATTACAGACTCTTCCCAAAAACGTGGATTAGTTTATTACCGCTTAAAAATGATTGATTATCAAGGAAAAAGTTCTCAATCAGAAATTAAATCTGTCTTTATCCCAGATAATGAATTTGTTAATGCGTATTTTTCTCAAGCGGATATTCTTACGATACAAACAAATTTTGTTGATGAAAGACCTGCAACCATTGAGATCTATAATTTAGCCGGAAAAGTAGTTTTTCACCAAAACATTAACATTTTGCAGGGATACAATACCACACCTTTGGCGATAACATTACCACAGGGAATTTATTATCTAAAACTAACAACTCCCAAATCAAGCTATCAAATCAAGTTTATTCGCTGACATCAGAAAAAATACTAAATTTAACTCGGCCTAATAACAACTTTGTGTGTTATTAGGCCGAAAATTTTGATGACATTAAAACAGTTTCCGAACACTCAGAACAACGATACCAAGGGACCCCATAAGAATACAAAATGTTGTTATGACTATAAAAATATATGGAGAATCCTGCCAAGGTAGCCCTACGTTCATGCCATAAAAACCGGTTACTAAAGTCGGAACCATCAAAATAATGGTAACAGTAGTAAGCGTTTTCATCTCTTGGTTCAGGTTATTTGAGATAATAGAAGAAAAAGTAGCCGCTAAATTTGATAAGATAGATTTATAGATGTTAGTCATCTCCAGAGCTTGTGTGTTGTCTATGGCAATGTCTTCCAGAAATTCTTTATCTTCAAGAGAAAGACGAAGGGTTTCGCTTTTGCGCAGCCTTTCCAGCATTAACTGATTGGTTCTGAGGGAGGCTAAGAAATAAACAAGACTTTTTTCATAACGCATCAAGCGAATTAAATCTTCATTTTTAAGAGCAGAATGTACCTGCCGTTCTAACAAAGCCGTTTGGTGGTTAATTTCCTTTAGATAATTTAGGTATTTAAGTACCGTTCTATTGACAATTTGCAGTACGAACCGGTTTTTGTTTTCTATTAAAAAATTACGAACTTTGGTTTCAATGAAGTCTGCTATTACTGAATTTGGTTTTGTGCAAACTGTTATGATAAATCTTGGTGCAATAATGATACTCAATGGTAAGGTCAAAAAAGGGATTTCGGCGTGTTCGTCATTTGGTAAGGGGATTCGCAGGAGTATTAGTGTGAAGTTATCTTCATGTTCGATTCTGGGTCTTTCGTCTGGGTCAAGGGCAGAGGTGATAAATTCAAGGGGCACGCCTCCTTGTTCGCAAAGGCGTTTTACCTCAGTATGGGACGGAGCGGTTACCTGTATCCATGTATCAAGCCCTATCTCTTGCACAGAGCGTAGCTCTTCTTTGATATGTTGATACACTGTAACCATGGATTTTCGTTTAGTTTGCAAAAGTAACGTAAGTTACGCATGGATATTCATCGGGTTGTTTTTTTTACAAACATCTGCACAATCTATTTCTGTAGCTTCTGAAAATGGGCGTTATTTACCAACTCGCGGCCATTTACCGGTATTGGTGATTTTTGCAGAATATATTTACCCGCCGGACCAGCCACAGAAACCAGACCACCCCGAATGGCAAGCCGGCCAGCTACCTAAATGGCATCATCTATTGTTTGAAAAAAAAACAAATACTAATCCGCAAGCATTGGTTAGCCGGTATTATCAAGAGGCTTCTTTTGGCCTGCTTCAAGTTACGGGAGATAGATTGCTGAACCCGGCAGGTAGAGATTTGCCAATTCAAGTTCCTGCCGGGAGCACACTTCCCAAAGTTTTACAGGAATACAAAGTATTTGAAACCGAAGGAGGCAGTAAAAATCCAGCAGATTTTGATATTTGGGATTTAGATGTAGTCCAGCCCGGCAGCCCTAAGCGTTTAAAGACACCCAATTCACCCCAAAGGTTTGACCATGTTATGGTTATCTGGCGAAACCATCCGAATCAAACATTTTATGCGCCAAATTCCGGAACAGCTTCAGCCGGAAATTTTTTCAACTTAATGGGCTTCGGAACAGATACCTACTCTCAATTTGGAGCTAACAGAATGACCCTGAAAGTGTTACTTCATGAGATAAATCACTTGTTACTTGGGGAAAACAATTTTCACGCTGGAGGTGGGCATCATCATCGGGATAACCAACTGACCTATTTCCCTGCTTTTGTTCAAGGAGGTTGGGGAATGGTTGGCGGCGCAAGTTCAAGCCTGATGACCCCAAATGCTTGGGATAGAAGACGGCTAAACTGGAAACCAGAATATAAAAAAATGATAATCAGTGGCTTAGATAGTATTGGAAAAAATGAAATAACAGCAGATATTATGGCAGATTCCGGAAGCTATATTTTTCGTTTACGCGACTTTGTGAAGACCGGAGATGCTATCCGAATCAAACTACCCACAGAAAAGGGTACCTTTCCGCAATGGCTTTGGCTCGAAAATCATTTAACCCAAACCTACAATCAATCGCCCTTTGATGTATTTCAATATCAACAAGATTTCTCCTGCACCAATAGAGCAACTTCCGGAATTTATGCCTATGTACAAGTTGATAAAGAGCAACTTACGGGAGAGTCGGCTTGGTCTGGCTATGCAGATTACTTGCGGGTACTGCCGGCAAATGGCTGTTGGGACTACGTTTATGATACAGTAGCAATCTGGAATCCCTGTGTCTCTGCAAGCCCTACATTTCCATTTCAACGTAACTTGCCCAATCCTTTTTCGGGCTATCATGACCAAGAACTTGCTCCTTATGATGCCAATAATGACAATTTAATAACGGTTCAGGAATACCATTTGCCTTATTCAGAGCGACTTCCAGATACTATTCTGAATGTATTGACATTTCATGGTCGTGCAGAGCACGCATTTATACCCGGCGATAGAATTGCTCTCGATACAAACCCCGCAGCAGTCAATTGTTTAACACTAACAGACAAAAATCAAACCCAGCACTTTTCCCAAGACAACCGTTCTATAATACTTTCCGGGCTCGAAATTTTAATTGATAGGCGTTTTTCAGATGGTAGTATTTTGGTTAAGATTAATGATAATCAACAAGTTATCAGAAAATCAATACGTTGGTGCGCCCCTCAAATCATTTTACCGTCAGGAAGCCTAACTATTGCAGAAAAAGCTACTTTAACCTTAGCACAAAGCAATTCACCTAATATCTGGAAAAAAGATAGTTTAAACACCTATTCTCCGCCCACAAAATTTATAGTTCGCCCAAAGGCTACCATAACGTTATTACCCAAATCTACTTGGCATATTGCCGAAAACTCCCATGTACAACTTGAAGCAGAAGCTACTATAATTTTAGAAAAAAACAGCCGTATTGTTATTGATAAACAAGCTAAATTGCTCTGTACCAAAGAGCAAATTGTATCAAGGGGTGGTAAAATTATCTACAGATAATAGCTACAAGTTTATATTTGATGATGACTTAGAGGGTATGAAAGTTATGGCTTTGTAGTTGAAGTATTATTGCAGTCAGTATGTTGGTTGGGGGCTTTCTATTCATTATACTGACTCATAAGCCAAATACAGAATAAATTTTACTGATAAAAAAACTCCTGCGACTGTGCATCTACGCCTTCGGTTACTTCAATTTTAGCTTTTTCTGCAAGAAGTCGTTGCATTTTGTCGGTATTAAGTAAACTCTGTAAGGTTACGGTGATACTATTGGATACAACTTGTAGGTAATTTAGGTAAGTTTCAGAGTAATTGCTTAAAGAAACCAATTCTAAGGCACCATAAACATTTTCATTGAATATTAATGGTATGATAATCAGTCCCTTAGGAGATAAATTAATGGTTAATGTTTGTGTGAATATAGATCCGGGGGCTAAGTCATTGAAGAGTAAAATTTGTTTAAGCCGGATGGCCTCGCCTGTAAGTCCCTCTCCTAAATGAATGACTGGGTAAGATAGCTTATCCAGATTAATGGCATAGCCTGCTTTAGCGTGGGCAACTTGGGTATCTTGATTTACTACGTAAAAAATCCCTCGTATAGAATTTGTTTGGGTGCAGATTTCGGTTAATGTTAAATCAACAAATTCATCAAGGTGCTTAGCGTAGTTTTGGCGTAAAAACTCTTCTAATTGAAGGATTTGTTGTTCTAAGTTATCCATATCGGTTTATTTTTCGGTAGCTGCTGTAGGAATCGGGGTAGTTTGGCCAATTTTTAACTGCTTTTCTAATAAATCAATATATTTTTCTTTTTGTACAATTAAGCGTTCTTTTTCAGCTACTAACATTTGTAGATACTGTATTGTTTCGTGTGAGGCTAACCCTTGCGCAAGAATTTCGGGAGCACTTTGCGGGGTATTATCCGCTAAAAAATATGTAGGTGATATTTCCAAAAATTTGGCTGCTCGAATGAGGTATTTGGTTTCTATAGAATCCCTTACAAAACAGCGATATAAATTGGACTCTGTCATTTGTATCGAGTGAGCTAACCGCTTAACGGTTATTTTACGCTCTTTAAGGATTGTCCGAATCTTATTAGCTATCATGGCACACAAACGTTGCAAATATTGGATTTTTTTCACAAAACTGCAAATTTTACTCCATTATTTTTAGGATTCTTACCTGTTTTTTGGCGGTAATTCAGAAAACATAAAAACCATAGTTCTGTATTGTAGAACCTAAAAACGCTTTCCTATCATCTTTTTGGCATATTTTTCTGAAACAAACCCAAAATCAAGTATATCATCAACCAAAAAGATACCCCAAACACCGGTTATATTGATAGAAGTAAAAATATTAACAAATTCAATTACTAAAAAATTAAAAAGACCTTACGCTGTTTTATACAAAAATCTAACTTTGCAGGCGAAGTTTGTAATTTTACCAACCTAAACTTTATTTAGAAAAAAGATATGATTAGCTTTATAGATGTTTTTCACTCAGTTCCGCTGATAATCCTTCTAATTTGCGGTCTCTTGTTAATGCTGGCAGATGGATTTAAGTTACATAAGATGCTGCCATCATTAGCCGGAGTAGGGATACTGCTTTCAGCTATTCTGTCTTATCTGTTTAATTACAGCGAAGAAATGTCCCCTCTCTATAATGGAATGATTTATTTTGGGGGGCTGGCTTCCATTATTCATATTTTTCTATGTTTATCCGGAGTTTTTGCACTATTTTTTATTCCGGATTATTTAAAAAGGTTTCAAGAAGATATTGGGGAGGTGTATGCCTTGGTTACGTTTTCTCTAATCGGAATGATTATGATGGCTACTGCTAATGATTTGATAATCATCTTTATTGGGTTAGAGGTCTTTTCAATTTGTTTATACATCATGGCAGGATTATTTCGCAAACAGATTCAATCTACCGAAGCCGGTCTAAAATATTTTTTATTAGGTGCATTTGCCTCTGCTTTCCTGCTTTATGGGATGGCTCTTTTGTACGGAATCTCCGGAACAACCAATCTCAAAAACTTAATAGAAATAGATTATGCTACCTTGCATGATTCTATTGTATTTTATCCTGCAATTGGTTTAATATTAGTAGGTTATTTATTTAAGACGGCGGCTTTTCCCTTTCATGCTTGGACACCGGACGTTTATACGGGTGCGCCAACTCCCTTAGCCGGTTTTATGGCTACTGCCAGTAAATTTGCTGTATTTATATCACTCACTTTTTTACTCTACTTCCTAAAAATCATTCCTACCGGAGAAACAGCACTAAGTAACGGCAAATTTATCGCCGTCTTGGGTATGTTAGCCTTTTTATCCATGCTTTATGGTAATATCGTAGCTGCCCAGCAAACTAATGTTAAAAGAATTTTAGCCTATTCATCTATTGCACATACCGGATACATATTTTTGGGATTATGTGCTGGTGCTCAAGCATTTGAAGCCGTAATGTTTTACTTAGTGGTGTACGTCCTTATGACAATAGGAGCTTTTGGCGTAATTGCTTTATTAGAGAACAAATTTAATGACAATGAGTTAGATACTTTCAAAGGCTTAGGTCAAAAAAATCCAATGCTGGCTATGTTGATGAGTATATTTTTATTCTCTTTAGCTGGGATTCCCCCATTAGCAGGTTTTATGGGAAAATACCAAGTTTTCTTGGCCGCAATCCAAGCAAAGCAAACTTTATTAGCTGTATTAGGTATCCTAACCTCCGTAATCGGTGCTTACTATTACATCCGGATAATCATGGTGATGTATTTTCAGAAACCTGTAGAATCCCAAACCGTACTTGACCCCATCCGAACAACTGCAACAACTCCGGTCGTTGCCTTAGCAGTTATCGCCGCCTTAGTGATTTTACTCGGGGTATATCCCTCAGTTATCATGAACTCCATAGATACTTTGTATAATTTATCATTTTCAATAGCCAGTAGATAAGCTATGGAAATAAATTTTGAATTACTCAAAAGACTATCTGAAATTCCGGGTATTTCTGGATTTGAGCAGCCAATTCGTTCTTTTGTTATTTCAGTTTTGAATGAATTGGGCTATCAATCTAAAATAGATTCACTTGGGAATCTATTGGTTGAGGTTAAAGGAATAGATAGTTCCCGAAAAGCCGTAGCTGCTGCCCATTTAGATGAAATTGGTTTTATAATAACTCATTTAAACGAGCAGGGATTTGCTCGCTTTCATACTGTTGGGGGTTTTGACCCTAAAACCTTAGTGGCACAGCGCGTTATTGCACACGGAAAACAACCTCTAATTGGCGTGATGGGATCCAAACCAATCCATGTCATGTCTGAAGAAGATAAAGCTAAGCGTCTTAAAACCACTGACTTTTATATTGACTTTGGCCTTCCCGGAGAAACAGTTAAAGAAAACCTATTTATCGGTACACCGGTTACTCGCGATAGAGAGCTGATTTGGCTGGGAAACTGCCTAAACGGAAAGTCGTTAGATAACCGCATTAGCGTCTATGTGCTGTTAGAAACATTGCGACTATTGAAAGAAACCCCTCCGGCAGTTGATTTTTGGGCAGTTTTTTCTGTTCAAGAAGAAGTTGGTACTCGTGGTGCATGGGTCGCCGCTCATACATTAAATCCAGATTTTGCTTTTGGAATAGATACTACAATTGCTTTTGACACCCCAGATGCAGCGGAGCACGAACGTATTACCTCGCTGGGAAAAGGAACAGCAATCAAAATCATGGACGGTGGCGTAATAGCCGATAGCCGTATGGTTGCATTTATGAAACAACAAGCTGATGAAGCCGGCATAGAGTGGCAGCCGGAGATTTTACCCGCAGGCGGCACCGATACTGCCCCGCTACAACGCGCCGGAAAATCGGGCGCTATCGCCGGATGTGTCTCTATACCTACCAGACATATCCATTCAACCATAGAAAGCGTTCATAAACACGATGTTATAGAAAGTATCAAGCTATTAACACGATGCTTACAACAACTACATACATTCTCTGCCCAATTTTAATTAACTTGTGCCGTGATTAACATCAAGTTACCCAAACTATACAGTAGTACCGGACTTATGATAACTAAACGGCTCTTTTTTTTGATTTTTATAGCTGCTTGCGCTACCCAATTTGCTCAAGCACAAGGAACGCATACCTCAAAAACACCCTCAGCAACCCAAAAGCCTACCTCTAAATTTGAAAATAACTTACTTCCGTTTATAGCTATTCAGTATGAATTTGTAACTGTTCAGTTCAAGTTTCCACGTCAGTCTTTTTTTGATAACGGTTATATCCCAAGCCTATGGGGGTTTTCCGGAGGTGTTAGCTATACCTTAGTACATTCTAACGATATGTTCAGCGTTTGCCCGCAGGCTGCAATTGCCGGAAATATCCAGATTGTTCCCAATAGCGGCATTGCGTATTTGGTGCAGGTGCCGGTTTCTATAATGGGACGAATAGGAGCAGGAGCTACTCCTTTTAACAGCCAACGTTTTGGCCTTGCTATAGGCGCTGGCATTAACACAGGCTACCTAAATTATCCATTCAGATACCAAGATGCCACAACCAATAACGTCTATAACAGTAAACTATCAAGTTTGCTTATCACCCCTCAAATCTTATTTGAAGTACTCTGGAGAACGGGCGGTACTGTTAGCTCCGTACAAATTCATGCAGATTTATCTCCAGCAACCAGTAAATGGGAGCCCGGCAGGGGCGTTGGTACTGTCCCGATATTGTTAAGCAACTTTGGCCTGAAATATATCTACTACCTAAAATAATGCTCCCTTTAAATCTCAACTTTGCTGACACTTGTTTGCTCTATGGGCCAACAATTTGGCAATTAGGCGGACAGATAATTGCGCTTTCCGGAAAAATACATTGGTATCCTAAGCCCAATAGCCGAATTACTTGCATATTGAGAAATGACGAGTTTGGTGATAAAAAACTGACAGACTTACTGAAGAAAATTATTACCGCTTTAAATATTCCTACAGACCATATTAGTTTTGGCCGGGCAGATGCACCATTTGAATCTGAACTAATTTCAAAAGCTCCCGATAATTACGTCATTATATTTAACCCAAATCTATGCCCAAATCTATCTACTGTGAACGAGTTATTCGCTAAACAAATTTTTGTTGTACCCTCACTACAAGATATGGAAATGAATGTAGCCTACAAAGCTAAGACTTGGGAAATCCTGAAACAGTTAAAAGAAAAAATATAACGAATTGGTTTACAATAATTTTTCAAAACTTTTGCGGAGGTGTGTCTGAATCATCTCTCGGCGATAGTTTCTGGAATACATATCGTTATCAATAGCTCTGGCGTTTTTTAATGCTTTTTTGATAAGCGTTTCTGGGTTTTCGGATATATTTGCTTCAATAACAACCGGTTTGGGATCCACACCGGATAATGCAATTTTTAACTTACCGGAATTATCCACCGTTACAGCCGTTGTCAGCGAAGTAAATTCAAGGCTTTGTCGCTCTCTCAGTTTGAAAAAAGTATATTTAAAGTCTCTATTTTTAGGTAACAACAAAGCTGTTACGATTGCTGTTTCAGGGAGTTTACGCGGTATTACTCCGTCTCCGGTATAAATAGTTTCTAATTTGGCTCGCTGAGTACCGTTAGTAGTAACCCATTCAATTTCAGCATCCATAGCAATAAGAGCAGGAGCTGTATCAGATACTAATTCAGAAAAACAGGCTTTTTTACCGCCGGTAGCTATGCAAATGTCTCCATCGCATTTCAGGCAATAACCCACAGAATCCCGCCACCATTCTGATTGATTATAGTAAATGCAGCGATTTTCACACAAAACATTTCCGCCGATTGTAGCTGTTTTTCTCAATAAAGGCGCACCCACAGATAGCGCAGCCTCTATCAATAATGGAAATTCGTGCTGAAGTATAGGATTTAATTTAAGATCTTCCAAAATCTCCAATGACCCGATACGTAGGTAAGTGCCTTCATCTTTGATACCTTTTATATCTGGAATCTTGGTAATATCAATTAAGCAAATAGGGTTATCGTTTCCTTGAAAACGATTCACCATAAGATCTGTACCACCGGCAATAAACCTGAATTTTCCTGCGTTATCTTGGGCAAACTGTAATGCCTCTGTTATCGTTTTGGGAACTAAATATGTTTTTTCGGCTATCATTTAGCAAGATTTTTTAGGGTTTAACAGATTGTTTTTGAGAAAGTTTGATGGCTTTTAATACTTCTTCGGCGTTAATAGGCAGAGAGGTTACGCGCACGCCTACGGCATCATAAATAGCATTTGCAACAGCCGGAATTACCGGATGTAAAGCCCCTTCACCACATTCTTTGGCACCAAACGGGCCTTCGGGATCCATTGACTCAATGATGTTTGTGTGAATAGGAGGTGTGTCTTTGGTGGTTGGTATTTTATAGTTCACAAAGTTACTGTTAAGCAGTAGCCCTTCGTGGTATTTCATTTGTTCTGAGAGGGCTTGGCCAAGCCCCATGTGCCAAGAGCCTTCTAATTGTCCTTCTACTGCAAGTGGGTTCAGGGCTTTGCCGGCATCATGTGCTCCCCAGATATTTAGAACCCGAACTTGCCCCGTTTCTGGATCTACTGATACTTCTGCAATGACGGCACCAAAACTATAAGAAGGACTTAAGCCGGCACCTGACCCTTTAAAATCACCTCCCAACTTAGGAGAATTGTAATATCCGCTGGTATTTAAAGCACCAACTTTTCGGGTAGCTATTTCAATAGCTTGCACCCAAGTTAAATCAATGGATTTATCGTTTGAAAAAACTTTTTCGCATTCTAAGTTTAATTCTAAAATATCAACATTTTGATTGGAAGCTACGGCAGTTAAAATTTGAGTACGGAGATTTTCGGCAGCCATTTTTGCGGCATTTCCAGCCATAAAAGTTACTCTACTGGAATAACTACCTAAGTCTATGGGCGTTAAAGTAGTGTCGGCAGCCACAACAAATATATTTTCTATACTTAAACCCAAAACCTCAGCTACAATAATAGCCAGCATAGTATCACTACCTTGCCCTATGTCGCTGGCTCCGGAGGTAATGAGTACACGTCCATCTAAATCTACTTTTAGGTGAACGACAGATTGTGGATATTCATTCCAATGGATTGGTAAAGCACTTCCGCTGATGAAGAAGCCACAGCCTACACCTATTCCGCGCCCATAAGGCAATTTTTGGAACTTATTTTTCCAGCCTGATTGCTCCATTACGGCTTTTAGGGATTGGGCACTTCCGTTGGAAGTAATCCTGTATTGCCCAACGGTAAGGGTATTTTCAGTTAGAAAATTCTTTAGACGAAGTTCGCAGGGGTCTATATTTATTTTTTCTGCCAACCTATCAATGATTGTTTCTACGGCGAATCGGGAATTAACGGCTCCATGCCCTCGCATAGCGCCACATTGCGGCTTATTGGTATAAACCCGGCGAGTTCTAAACCCAAAATTATCTAATTTATACGGTGCTTGCAGCAAAACCCCGTTGTAATACGTAGTAACAACGCCAAAACTCCCGTAAGCGCCACCGTCAATAATAACATCTGCGTCTAATGCTTGAAACGTCCCGTCTTTGTTAATGCCCATTTGTACAGACATTTTGGTTGGATGCCTGCCGTGGTTAGTTAGAAAGACTTCTTCTCTATTGAACTTTACTTTTACCGGCTGACCTAATATTCTGGAAAGGTGTGCAATGATGATTTCATGTGGGAATGGGTCGGATTTTCCGCCAAATCCACCGCCAACATAAGGTTTGATGACCCGCACACGGCTCATCGGTACTTCAAGCACCTTAGATAAGTAGCGATGCAGATAATGCGGAACTTGCGTTGCTGTGATGATAGTCAGGCCGTTTTCATCCCACCATGCAGTAGCAGCGTGAGGCTCCGTGAACCCATGGTTAATACCCTGAAAATCAAAATCAACTTTTACGGTATAATCAGATTTTTCAAAGCCTTCTGCTTGGTTTCCAAAACGAAGTTCAGCTTTTTTGTGGATGTTGTTATTATGTTTGACGTGTTCATGGATTTTTTCGGCAGTGCCTATGTCTTTGCAGGATTCCTCCATATCAAAGAAAGGGCGGAGCGGGGTGTAATCTACCTGAATCAGAGAGCAGGCATAGTTTGCTATAGCCGGAGAATCTGCTGCAACGGCGGCAACGATTTCACCGATGTAGCGTGTCTTTTCGATCGCTATTGCAGTTTCATCTTGCGAAATAGGTAGTACACCAAATTTAATGGGTAAATCTTTTCCGGTAATGACTCCACGCACCCCGGGAATAGCTACGGCGCGAGAAATGTCAATATTGTTAATCTTCGCATGTGCATGAGGGCTGCGTAAAAACCTACAATGTAAAACATTTTTTACTTGAATATCATCGGCATAGTCAGCACTTCCGGTTACTTTTTTGGCTGCTTCTAAGTAAGGGCGCGGCTCGCCAACCATTTTATATCGGTCAGATTGTTCGGCTACTGTAGGGCTGTTATTGTTTGTTTCTTGTACATAAGTATCCACTGCTTCGATAATTTTCACATAACCGGTACAGCGGCAGAGGTTTCCTGATAAGGCTTCTCGAATCTCATCTTGTGTGGGGTTTGAATTTTCTTTCAGGAAGTCTAAGGTAGTCATGATCATTCCCGGAGTGCAATATCCGCATTGGGTAGCTCCTTTTTGGACAAATAGTTCTTGTAGCCGATGTAACTTTCCGTTTTGGGCAATACCTTCAATGGTAGTGATGCTGCTGCCTGCGGCACGTAATGCAGGAGTTATACAACTTTGAGTTGCTTTTCCATCTATCCAAACAGTACAAGCACCGCAACTTGCTTGCTCACAACCTAATTTGGTTCCGGTAAGGTGTGCTTTTTCCCGAATAACATCAGCCAAAGTTTCATGTGGCTCAACGGCTAAATGGTATTTCTTGTCGTTTATTGTTAATTCTATTAAATGCATTATCAAGCGGATATTTTTGCAGGTATTCAGCAGTTTTTGGCTGAACATCGAGTTACAAAGTTACAAAAGAAAAAGGAGAATTTAGGTCATTAGATACCGGCACCGATACTTTTGCCGCCATCTAAGTAAATTGTTTGTCCCGTAATGAATTGTGTTTTTTCATCACTTAAAAAAATGACTGCTTGTGCAATGTCTTCGGGTTTACCCATAGTTCGGGTAGGTTGGGCTTGAATTAGTTTTTGCAGCACATCTGGAGGAAGTTTTTGGCTGAGCGGGGTATCTATTAAGCCGGGAGCTATTGCATTTACTAAAACACCGTATCTTCCTAACTCTAAGGCAAGTACACGAGTTAGACCTACAACGCCGGCTTTTGAAGCAGAATAATTAGATTGTCCCGGATTACCTAACCAAGCACGGGAGGTGATATTCACAATCCGTCCACTTTGCCGGCTTTTCATAATTTCCGAAGCATATTTGCACATCAGCCAAGTTCCACGCAAATTAACGTCAATTACTTGGTCAAAATCCTCAACAGGCATTTTCCAAATAACGTTATCTTTAATGATTCCTGCATTATTTACCAGAACATCTAAGCGTTGGTATTCATTGGTAATAGTTTGAAAAAGAGCTGATACAGATTCTTTATCACAAATATTACAGTATAAGAATCGGGCATTTTCGCCTAACTGGGCAGCCAATGAGCTCCCGTTTTCGGTATCTACATCTACCAGAATGGTAAAGTACCCTTCGGCTACTAATCCTTCTACAATAGCTTTGCCAATACCTTTGGCAGCTCCGGTTACAACGGATAATTTTCTATTAATCATAGCTTTGTTTTTTTAGGATGATTTTTGGTGGCTATTAATTTCGCCAGAATGCTGATAGCAATTTCTTCGGGGGTTTCGGCTCCAATATCCAACCCCATAGGCATATCTACGGTAGCTAATTGTTCTTGGGTAGCTACTTGTTTTGCCAGAAGCATTTTTTGGGTGATAGCAATTTTCCTACTGCTACCGATAAAGCCAAGATAAGCACGAGGTTGTTGAAGGCAGTAAGTTAATATTTCGCGGTCAATTTCGTGGTCATAGGTCATGATAGCGATATAACTATTTGAATGAAAGCGGATTTTTGGCAAAATATCTAAAAAATCGGATTGCAGTTTAGTTAGATTTTCGGCAAAAACATTATTTAGATATTCTGGGCGGTCGTCAATGAGAGTAATGGAGAAGTCTAACTGGGAGGCGTATCTGGTCAAGGCTGCCCCAACGTGCCCTGAACCAAAAATAATCAAATCATGTTGTAATTTTTCTGGCTCAATATAAACCAATATTGTACCTCCGCAGCACATTTGATGTTCCTGTAACAAGTTGTGTTCAAATAGTTTAGGTTCATTTAAATGGATTTGTTGTAGTGCTTGGTTGATGACTGATTTTTCAAAAGCGCCGCCGCCGATAGTTCCCAAAATCCGTCCGTCTTCAAACACCAGCATCTTAGCCCCCACTTTTCGGGGGGTTGAACCCTTAGTCTGAACGATAATGCACTGCGCAGAACGTAACTTCTTGGAATCCATGACTAAAAACGAAACTAACCTGCTTATGAGATATTACGCAACAAACATACCGCAAAAATCGGTGTAAGAGGTTGTTTAAAATTTATTTTTTTATTCTGTTAAGCATAATTCTAATCAT
>JAIXKT010000056.1:17869-29133 GCA_026932145.1 Bacteroidia bacterium | reverse complement strand
GATGCTAAGTGTTTTTTATTGCTTCAAACATACCACTTTTAACAATTACTCCCCACAAATTAGGATTGACCCAAACAAAAACCCTTAATTGCTGAAACTTCTTCTATTCTCAATTAAGTTTAAACAACTTCATACAAAAAGTTTTAAAATTCAGACTTTTTTTATCTACTTTTAGCTATCTTTGCCTTTCAATAAAGAAGGGAAATTACTATTTTACACCTAATTAAAACTATTATTGATTTATTTTATTAGCAATATACAGATTGTTTAGATTGTAACAAACAATTTTAGTTAAAAATACGTACTAAGCAAAAAAATATGAAACAACGACTACTAAGTATTTTATTTCGGCTATGGTTAATCTTTGTTATTACTTCATTTTCAGCGTGTAATAACTCCAATAACGATAATAATACCGGTGAAAATGAAGATGAATATGTATCTGATAATCCGAATGATGACAAAGACACCATTAATGATAAAGATCCTTCGGATAATAAACTTATCAATATCCGAAATAAAGAAATTAAATTAACGAAACACGCCCAATGCCGGATGAAGTGCCGAAATATCAATATCGGAGATGTTAAAACGGTTCTAAAAAAAGGCAGACTAAATACTAAAAAATCTAAATTAACGGCGAACCCTCCGGTATATGCTCTTGAAGCGGCCTCTAATAACCGAAAAATCCGATTGGTTTTTGCAGATTATGCTAATTTTGTAAGAGTAATAACCGTTATCAATAGGGATCAAAAAAGAGATGCCCCTGAGTGCGCTGAATGTAAGAAAAAGTGAAAAATAAGATATATTGAAGAAATATACTGTTAGTAGTTTCAAAGGAGAGTTATCTTGATTAGGCATACCAAATTATTTTTTCGTAAGATATTTATTATATTCGGAGTATGCGTTATCTTGTTGATTACTACTGCGTTTGTGTTAGTCAGAGTACCTGCGGTACAAAATTTTCTGCTCCCCATCATCAGGCAATCAGTATCCCAAGCTATTGGCACTCCGGTTGAGGTTAAGCAGATAGCATTAGCGTTTCCGGATTATTTGGTTTTAGAGCAGGTCGTTATCAGAGACCAAAATAATGCGGCTATGATAGTAGCCAAAAGATTGTCTTTAAGCCTGATAGATTTTCCTTGGTATGAATGGCTTGATTCTAAGCAGTTAGTACGGAGCTTAGCTATTTCGCGGGTAGTTTTAGATGACGGCGAACTGCACCTTTATGAAAGGACGGCTGATAATCGTATCAATATTGATTTTTTATTTCGCTCAGATAGCCCCAAAGACACAACTCCGTCAAGGCCGGTGGCCTTAAACTTTCCCAATATAGCTATCCGAAATTTTACTTTTTCCTATACAGATTCCTTAGAGCCGCCCCGAAACTTAGTGCTAAGTTCAAGCCACATGAACTATTTTAATATTCAGGTAGATTCTGTGAATATTGACTTAGGCTTACAATTTAAAGCTGGTGAGTTTTTGAGCAGTAATATTAAGCAACTTTCTTTGCGCCAGCCTGCAACCTGTTTTCACATAGACTCATTCCGTACTCAATTTTATGCAGATTTTTCGCAAGGGATGCATCATTTTGCTCATATGCGCAAAACTTTTCCGGATGTATCATTTACCAAGCAGCCAAATATACATTTACACAACACAAGAATAAAATTAGGCAATTCTTTATTAAACTTTGACGCAGTTCTTTCAGATGAAAACCTAAAAGACTTATTTACCGGGCAAGATCCCAAAGATTATCGCATTCATTTCAGGGAGTCTTGGGTTGATTTTCACGAAATTAATCATTTTATACCCGTAGATTCAATTCCGCTGAAAGGGTTGGTGCAGTTTAAGGGAGATGTGTCTATGAATTTACATAAAATTCGCACCAAAAACCTTGAAATTCATTATGGGAAAGATACGTATCTGAACGCCGATGTTTCTATCAGAGACTTTTCCTCCCCAAATTTATACATAATAGCCGATTTATCAGATAGTTATGTGAGTAATCAAGATTTAATATCGCTATTACCTACGGTAACTTTTTCGGAAGTTGCCAACAATTTAGGGCGCACTAAAATTGATGCTCGTTTCAGTGGCTTTGTAAATGACTTTGTAGCAGACGGAAAATTTATTTCTCCATTAGGAGCGTTTGTTTCTAATATTAACCTAAAAATTCCGGCTAAAGAGCCAATCCAATACAAGGGTTGGTTAGAAACCAGCGACTTGAATCTGGATTCTTTGCTCGGTACTAAAAATATCTGCAACCGCCTAAACTTTAAAGGTTCGGTCAGCGGAAGTGGCTTTGACGAGAAAGCTAACCTTAAAGCAGACTTTTTCGCAACCCGCTCAAACTTCCGAAAACACAGCATAGACAGCATTGCCGGCTCCATTATCTTTGACCAAAAACTAATAACCGGAAACCTACTCGTAATAGACCACGAAGGCTCGTTTAACACACACTTAGAAATTGATTATAGACAACCTATCCCACACTACAAGCTGCTCGGCGACATCAACAAAGTTAATCTAAACCACTATGAACTCATTGCAGATAGCTTGCTGCTTACGTCTATCATTAACTTAGACTTATACGGAGACTCCTTAGATAAGCTAAATGGAGACCTCAAGTTTTTTAACTCAACACTGCTCAACACCCGAACAAAACAAGAATTTCTATTCAAAAATATCATTGTTCATACATTAGAAAACACCAAAGAACGCAAACAATTTGAACTTACCAGCGGCACTTTTAACATCAAACTAAATGGCCGCTTTACTTATGCCCACCTCTATAATCAAATACAGAATTTAATTACCGAAACAGAGTTGTTTTTACGAAACAACCCCGAAGAAATAGCCACATATTATGCCCAGAAAAAGCCATTGCAAGATTCCGTAGAGCTATTTATTGACGTAGAAGCCACCAAAGTGAATCAACTATTCACTTTTTTAAACACAAAATACAGCATCAAGCAGGGTTCTCATTTACAGGTATTTTTTAAAGTTTCTGATAAATATAAATTAGAATTGAACCTATTTTCTGATTCAATGGCAATAGCTGGAGTTGGTATAGAATACGCCCAGTTAGACCTTCGGATAGAAAAAGATATTTGGAAAAACTCATTTCAGGTAAGAAGCCACACTTCGGCAGATAAAGTAATGCCTGTGCCGGATTTGTCTTTTACCAATATTCAGCACCAATTACGGTGGGAAAATGAACATATCCGGTATCAATTAACCGCTCATCAGCCGGCACTTAAAAACGAATTTCGCCTAAATGGAGCCGCAGACTTTACACCACAAGGAATGTTTGCCGTATTAGATTCGGCTGATTCTTATGTAAAGGTCGGAACTTCTTGGTGGAGTTTTTCCCAAAATAATTTACTGACAATCAACAAGGGGAATCTACATCTAAGCGGCTTTTCCTTATCCTACCAAGACCAAAGAGTTTTTATTGACGGAGATATTCAGCCCAATATCAAAGATTATTTTCAGATTACCTTTCAAAATGTATCATTAGCTATTATAAACAAGATTTATCCGGTTGGCTTAGGAGTCTATGGTTCTGTTAATCTTGTAGTTACAATTCAGCAATTATTTTCAGATCCGTTGATTGTTTTTAACGGTCGGGTTAATCAGTTTCAATATGGGCGGCTTAAGTACGGTGATATTGTGGTGAAATCTGACTGGAATAATGTCCAAAATAGATTAGCACTTTCTTCATGGCTGCTGCGCCAGCAAGATACCTTGATTGGCCTATCCGGCTTCTACAACCCAAAATCCAACAACAATTCACTGGATTTTCAGCTTTCAACACATAACTTACCGCTAAAATTGGCACAGCCATTCATAGAAGAATATGTCTATGACCTGAATGGAAAAGTATTTATCAAAAGTTTGCACGTCGGCGGCACGCTTACAGACCCCAACATCGAAGGAAACGGAAATTTTTCAGGCGTAAACTTCGGATTAAATTATTTTAAAGCAAAATATCACTTTGACGGCCTCATTCAGTTTACCAAAAATGCGATAATTTTTCCGGAACTTATCCTGAAAGATTATCAAGGACATCAGGCAAAACTAAACGGATACATTTATCATTCCGGCTTAAAACGATTTAGACTTGATTTACAATTTAGTGAAATAAAGGACTTTACACTAATGAACACTACTGCTAAGGATAATGAGTTGTTTTATGGCCGCGCCATAATCCGTGAAGGCGTTGCCGCCTTAACCGGCACACCGGAACAATTAGAAATATTAGCAGATGTAGTGGCCGGAAAAGGCACTGAAATCAACATACCAATCAGTGAATATAACCAAGGAAGCCGCTTAGATTTCGTTTACTTTAAAGGATCAGTAAATGACTCCGCCTTAAAACAAAACCAAAAACGCCTAACCGGAATCAGCCTAAACCTATCCTTAGAAATAAATTCAGAATCTACGGTCAATATTATTTTTGACGAAAAAATCGGCGATGTAATCAAGGGAAAAGGAAACGGAGATATTACCTTAACACTCAACCGAGAGGGAGACTTCAATATGTTTGGGCAGTATGAAATAGAGCAAGGAGAATATCTCTTTACCGCCCAAAATGTTTTAATGAAAAAATTTGTGTTAGAGCCGGGAGGGTTGATAACATGGAACGGAAACCCCTACGATGCCCAGCTAAACATCAATGCTGAATATTGGGTAAATGCAAGCATTCAGCAATTAGACACTACCGTAAGTGCAGCTAATAAAATCCCCATAAAAGTAGCTATGCACATCCACGGATCATTATTTTCACCTCATATAGAACTAAGTATCTTAATGCCCAACCTAAACCAACAAGATACTTATAAACTTTTATCTATTCTAAAAAACATAGAAAATGATGCACAAGAGCTAAACCGTCAGGTTTTCAGCCTATTATTCTTTGGTAGATTTGCACCGACCAATAGTTTTTTTGGTGATGGTGGAGCCAAACAAGGTGTTTCATCCAGTTTATCAGAACTTATTTCCAGCCAGCTAAATAACTGGCTGGGGCAAGCCATGGATGAAAAAATCGGCTTAGCGATTACTTCATCTAATTTTAACGACTTAAACCTTGCCTTAAAGGCTCGCCTCTTTAATGACCGTGTGAGTGTTGAACGATACGGAGCTATCGTAAACTCCGCAAGCCGAGACCTAAGCGTAGGAAACATCAACATACTTATCCGAATACTCCCCAAATCAATGTCAGACTCTATAAACCCACAAAAAGGCAATACCGGAACCCTTGTTGTTGAAATCTTCACTCGAGAAAGTGTGGGGCTATCCAACGCAGTAGTATCTATAAACCGAGGCGTAGGTATTTTCTACAAAAAAGACTTTGACAAAATAGCCCAGCTATTCAGCACAAACCGAAAACGAAAAAAAAATCAACCAAAATTTACTGACTAACTTTATCGGATAGAAAACAAACACTTAATTCTTCGTGTTTTGGGAATCAAGAATTTCACTATTAAGTTGTGCATCAGCATCAATAATCTCATTATCAATGCCGGAAAGCGTATTTAGCTTAGCTAACTCATCTCGATTGATGATTTTTTCTAAGTTTGAAATACGCTTCTTTAACTTTTCATTTTCAAGGCTTACTTGGGCTATATCTCGCTTAATAACATCCAAATCTGCTGTTCCTACCCGGATTCCAGTATTCTTGGAAGCATTTATTTTATCTAACTCTAATTGCTTGTATTTTAGAAACTGCTTTCCTACAATCGCAACAATAGGTATTGAGAATATCAAAGTAACAGCAATTAGCCCAATAAAGTCATCCATAGCTTATACATTAGCAGTGCCCCAAAGTTAGTGAATTATCAAAACAATACTTCGGTAGTTTTCTATTATCCAATTCAATACACAACAAAAATATAATTTGGCTGTGGTTCAGAAAGTATGATGAAATTTTCAGCAATAAAAAGTAAGTCTATGCCGGAAGTCAAATTAAGGGTTACTTGCCCTCTTTGCCAAACCACAAAAATAGCTAAAAATAAATATAAATAACTCATTATGAGCCAGAAGCAGAAGATTTGTCAGGAAGGCTACTTGATTTTCCAAGAAAACCATGATACCATAATTGCAATCATGATTCACCAACGAAATCATAGCTTGCATACTTTTTGAACCACAAGCATATTTTCTTCTAAAATGTTTAACTTGCAAGCAAAAGACAATTTAATATTTTCATGAAAAGTCATTTTCATGCGCTAAGACGATAATATTCTTTTGCTAAATAAGATGACTTGCAAATATGTACAAATGGAACTACCTGAAATACAACCTATTCAAAATACTTTTAAGCCGGAAATACCGGAAAACAAAACCAAATTTTCGGATTATAGAGCTTTAAAAGTTCGCCGTGATTTTGCAATAACGCTAAGAAGACACATTAAAGATTTCCTGCTCATTGTCGCCGGTATTTTTTCGGCTTCATTTGGACTTAAAGGTTTTTTACTAACTAATAATTTTATTGATGGAGGTGTAACCGGTATCTCATTGTTGATTACAGCTTTAACAAAAATTCCACTTCAATATTTAGTAGCCGGTATTAATGTTCCGTTTATTATTTTGGCTTATACTATTATAGGTAAGCAATTTGCTATCAAAACGGCATTAGCCATAACCGGCCTTGCTCTCTGCCTTGCTACGGTAACTTTTCCCAACATTACGGATGATAATTTATTAGTGGCAGTATTCGGCGGCTCATTTTTGGGAGCTGGAATTGGCTTTGCGGTAAGAGGTGGAGCCGTTATTGACGGAACAGAAGTCTTAGCAATCTTCCTAAGCCGCAAATTAGGAGCTACCATAGGAGACATTATTGTGGCGATAAACGCAATTATTTTCTCGGCAGCAGCTTATTTTCTCTCTATTGAAATAGCAATGTATTCAATGATTACCTATTTAGCAGCCTCCAAAATGCTCGATTTTATCGTAGAAGGCATTGAAGAATACATTGGAGTTACCATCGTTTCTTCGTATAGTGAAGAAATAAGGCTCATGATAATCCAAAAAATGGAAAGAGGAGTTACTGTCTATAACGGAAAAAGAGGTTTCGGAAAACATGGCCACACCAATCAAATAGACATTGTGTTTTCGGTAATCACAAGACTTGAAGTAGGTAAACTCAATTCAGAAATCGAAAAAATTGATCCTGAGGCATTTGTGGTTATGAGTAGCGTTAAAGACACCACAGGCGGAATGATAAAAAAAAGGCCATATAAACATTAATACCATTTAGAGTAGCCTAAAAAATAGGTTAAATAAGATTATATTTTTCAAAATAATTATCTAATAATAAGACACTTAATGTTAAACTTTTTCTATTTGGCTAAGTTTGAACGGGAAAAGTTATCTTTGCAGGTTTTTTAGTAGAGATGAGTGGAGTAGTGGCATTAGTGGGCAGGCCGAATGTGGGGAAATCCACCTTATTTAACCGCTTAATAGAGCAGCAGCAGGCAATAGTTCATAACGAACCCGGAGTAACCCGAGATAGAAACTATGGAATCTGTGAATGGATAGGGTGCCGATTTACCGTAATTGATACCGGCGGTTATGTGCCGGATTCAAAAGATTTATTTGAATCCGCCATCCGAGAGCAGGTACAAATAGCACTTGTAGAAGCTGATTTAGTGCTATTTATGACAGATGCCAGTGTGGGTTTAACACCCTATGATACCGCTGTAGCTGATATATTACGGGAAAACCACAAAAATATCTTTCTGGTCGTTAATAAAGTAGATAATCAAAGCCGTTCCTTAGCAGCATCAGAGTTTTATGGACTTGGGCTAAGCACTTTTTTTGAAATTTCTGCAATCTCAGGATCCGGAACAGGCGACCTCTTAGATGCCGTTGTGGCTCATTTACCAAAGCAGGATACAGAAGAGGCCGAAACACAAACCAAAATCCCCAAAGTTGCCATCGTAGGAAAACCGAATGTCGGAAAATCAAGCCTCGTGAACGCCCTATTAGGATACCAAAATAATATCGTTACAAATATTCCGGGAACTACGCGAGATAGTATTTTCACTCACTACCAAGCATTTGGACAAGAAATAACCCTGATAGATACTGCCGGCCTCCGAAAAAAAGCCAAAGTACAAGAAAATATAGAGTTTTACTCAACCGTCAGAACTTTAAAAGCCATTGAACAGTGTGATGTCGCATTGGTAATGATTGATGCCACACAAGGCATTGAAAGGCAAGACCTAAACGTTATTAGGCACGTCGAAGAAAACCGTAAAGGAATAATTCTATTGGTGAATAAGTGGGATCTATTTCCAGATAAAGAGACCAAAACGGTGCAAAAATATTACCATGAACTGCAATATAAACTACAGCCGGCAACGCACATTCCGATTTTGTTTGTATCTGCTACCGAAAAACTACGCATCTTTCAAGCTATAAAAAAAGCCGTTGCAGTCTTTGAAAACCGAGATACCAGAATCCCTACCCGAAAACTCAACGATCTATTACTACCCATCATTGCCCAAAAACCCCCAGGATCACATCGCGGTAACGTAATTAAAATCAAATACATAACTCAAGTATCTGCTAAAAATCCAACGTTTATATTCTTTGCAAATTATCCCCAACAGGTTAAGGAAACCTATCGTAGATTTTTAGAAAACATCATCCGTGAAAACTTTGGATTTGAAGGCTTACCAATCACTGTTTTATTACGAGAAAAATAGGATAAAAACAGATATTGAATAATATAAGATGGAAACCGGCCAAATTAATTCAATAGATTGGAATGGATACTTTTAAACTTAAAGGGCTTCGGGAAAGGTTGATAAAATCACTTTCTGAAAGAGGAATAACTAACTCTTTGATACTAAGCACTATGAATAAAGTTTTGCGTCATCATTTTATTGATACTGCTTTATCTGAGCGAGCGTATGAAGATTTAGCACTGCCAATTGAGGATAGCCAAACAATTTCTCAACCATTTACAGTAGCTTATCAAACACAACTTTTGAATTTAAAAGCCAAAGACAAAGTATTAGAGATTGGAACGGGGTCTGGATACCAAACCGCAATTCTATGTGAATTGGGAGCACAGGTGTTTTCCATAGAACGAAGCCAAATTCTGCATAAACGCGCAAAACGTATTTTGGAGCAAGAAGGCTATCACCCTTTGCTGAAACTGGGAGACGGAACGCTGGGCTGGCCAAGCTATCAACCATATAATAAAATCTTAGTAACTGCCGGAGGGCCATATATCCCGCAAGAACTTCTAAACCAGTTAGTTACAGGAGGATTCTTAGTGATGCCGGTAGGTGATAAAAAGGGACAACGGATGGTTCGTATAACTAAAACAGGAGAGCAAAATTTTCAGGAAGAAAAACTTGACTACTTTAGCTTTGTGCCGCTTATCGGTAAAGATGGCTGGCAGCTATAGGGGATAAGTTATTTCTTAACTTTTTAGTGTGTAGTTAGTTACAGTTGTTTTTAGAGTTTATTGGGGTTGTTTTTCTCTAATTCAGCGATTATTTGCTGTTCTTGCTCTGTAAGGTTGGTTGGGATTAGGATATTTAGTTTGACGTATAAGTCTCCGGTTGCGTGGGTATTTTGGGCAGGCATTCCTTTTTCACGCAGTTTTATGGTAGTTCCGGGTTGTGTTCCGGGTTTAAGTGTTAATTTAATAGGTTGGTCGTTTAGATGTTTAAAGATAACTTCGCCGCCAAGTATTGCTTTGTAAGCAGAGATGTTTACTTGGGTATGCAGGTCATTTTTTTCTAAATGAAAGAGAGGGTGTTTTTCAATTACGATATTCAGGAAGAGGTCTCCGGCGGCGAGTCCAGGGCGGGCGGGCGCACCGTATCCTTTTAAGCGAAGAACTTGTCCGTTTTTAATACCGGGTTTTAAACGAAGCCGAATCCGTTTCTTTTTTTGCAACGTAATGATTTTTTCCCCACCTTGAAACGCATCTAAGAGGCTAATTTGGATTTTGGCTTCATAATCTCCGGAATTGGGTACGCGGCTACGAGAACTTTGTTTACGAGTAAATACCTGTTCAAAAAGGTGCTGATATTCATTAAAGCCACTAAATTCTGCCTGCGGCGGATAATCTTTCGCATATTTAGCATCGTAGTCTTTGCGCTTTTGTGGGTCGTTAAGTGTTTCGTAAGCCTGCGTTATCTGCTTAAAAAGTTCTTCTGATTGCGCATTGCCATTATTTTTATCCGGATGGTGTTGTTTCGCTAATGAATGATAAGCTGCTTTAATTTCTTCTAAAGTAGCTTTTTGGCTAACGCCTAATATTTTATAATAATCTTGGGAATTTATCATAAACTATCTGAGCCTAAGGTTTCATTATAGCCGGTATTTAACGGATTATTAGACTGCGTAAGCCAAAAACGCTGCCATATTTCCTGAATTTGAGGCCAATCGGCATCCCTGAGAATCACTACTTGATCATGATAATTTAGCTGAATACCCTCTTGAGTGCGCTGTGGACTTCCATACAATACCGGAAAAGCCTGCTGAGATTGGTCATAAACCAAATCATAAACAGATAGTATGCAAAACTGCTCATTTACAAAAAAGACTTCGGCATAATGCCGGCGCATAGAAACCCCTGCCAATACATTGGCTATCCCAAAGCTAATAATCCCCCCAAAAATACCTACTAAAACAAACTCCTTAGAGTAATTAATTAAGTATAACAGCACCAAAAACAGTAATAAAGTCAGCCAGCCATAATGCCTCATAGCATATTCTTGCCGAATACGAAAAGCATTACGCACCTTTGGATAAAAACGACTTTTATAGGAATGTAGCGACACAAAAATAGTTAAACTGTATTGGGCACTTATTAGTTTATTGAGAGTAACAAGCTATCAGCCCCCAAATCTACGTATTTTTAGGCACAAATAGCACCATTCAACAATGAAACCCAACACACCACAGATCAAGCTACGAAAATACATCGTTTGATACCGTTTTTTTACTGAAAATACTGGGCAAAATCAGGAGCTAAAAAAACGTATTTCCGTGCCCCAAAATAAATTTTCGGTTGTGATTCAGAAAACATGAAAGCTATAATTCTATTGGTGAGCATTATTGAAATCTGGGAATTATAGTTTTTTTTGACAAATATTTTGCTTCTAATTCGTAATGAGTTATTTATGGTGGGTTCTAAAAATTAGTTTTTTTATTTTTTCAGACACAAATTAGAACCCTTTTAAAATCTGGGTTGAAAAAGTAAGTAATTGTACAAATTATTTTTTTAATTC
>JAIXKT010000056.1:2915-17813 GCA_026932145.1 Bacteroidia bacterium | reverse complement strand
CGATGTAAATAAATTTAATCTTTGAACTTGTTCAAGCCTGAATAAGTTGTAGGTAAGGTTGATAAGTCCGATTATACCTGTTGTTCTTGCTATTCCTACAGATTTAACCGCAAGCCCGTTCATACTTTGTTCCATAAAGCCAAATACGTGTTCTACTCTTATTCTTGTGATGTCATATTATTTTCGTGTTAAATTATACGCAAATATACATATAATCGCTTGAATAACAATAGTTTAGATTATGTGACACACCATTAAATATTTTTTCTAAAGACTTTACTAATTCAGTCAAATCAGCACCAGTCTTCTTCAACTGCTCTAAGTCAATATTCTTGGGGTCAATTCCCATTTCCTTTAAAAATTGTTTGGGATTTTCTAATGCTTTTTTTTCATAGCATCTTTATCTTGCTTGGCATTTGCTATGATTTTCTGATAATTCTCAAAAATATTTTCCATATTGATTAAGCAAGTTCTGATTTGTCTCTGAAAAAAACTAATTTTTAGAACCCACCGAAAGATAATCGGTCAAGTTTTTGAATAATTTGAGAAAACAGAGTTATATTTGCCATGAGAGGTGTTTTTTTTTGTCAAACCCAAATTTACAAAATTTGGGAAAAATTAGACCTCCCTTTTTAAAAATATTTAGGGCGCTATTGATCTTGAAACAATTTTATGGCTTTATTATTGGTTGAATTTTAGTCAATTAAGTTTCTTAGGTTGTATATCTATACAAAAAATGTTAATTTAGCGAACTTTTTGTAATTCTTTAAGTTATTAGGATTACGCACAAAAATGAACTAATGTATGTCTGACAATCCATTCAGCAAGAAAAAAAAATCAGATTCCGGAAATGGTAACTTAGGAGGCGGAGGGCGTTCTCCGGGAAATTTATACTGGATATACGGACTAATAATCCTCTTTATTTTGTTCTCATTTCTTTTCTTACCGGATAGAAAAAGTAATGATGAAATAACCTTTTCCTATTTTAGTGAAAAACTGGTACCGCAGAAGTTGGTTGGTAAAGTAAATATCGTAAATGATAAAAATGTAGAGGTTTTTTTGACCAAAGAAGCCTTAGAGATGGAGGAGTTTAAAAAGATAGCAAAGCCCGGTTTTTTTGCAACAAACTATCCCACCTTTACGTTCAAAGTAGTATCTGGAGGCGATTTTGAAAAATATTTACGGGAAAATCGTGTTAATTATGAAGTAGTTGAGCGGACGGATTACTTAGGGCCAATTATCCAATTTATGCTTTTAGTGGGGGTTTTGATAATGATATGGGTTTTCTTTATGCGCAGGATGGGTTCCGGCGGCTCCCAAATATTTAATATCAGCAAAAGCAAGGCATCTTTGTTTGACAAAGAAAATAAAGTACGGGTTACATTCAGCGATGTAGCCGGTTTAGAAGAAGCAAAAGAAGAAGTTATTGAAGTGGTTGAGTTCTTGAAGAACCCAACCAGATTTACCCGCTTAGGCGGTCATATTCCCAAAGGAGTTTTATTGGTAGGCCCTCCGGGAACTGGTAAAACCTTATTAGCCAAAGCTGTAGCCGGCGAGGCGCAGGTTCCTTTTTTCAGCCTAAGCGGCTCAGATTTCGTAGAGATGTTTGTAGGCGTTGGAGCAGCTCGAGTACGGGACTTATTCAAACAAGCCAAAGAAAAAGCTCCTTGTATCATTTTTATTGATGAAATTGATGCCGTAGGACGCAGCCGGGGGAAGAATAACATTACCGGTGGAAATGATGAGCGCGAAAACACCTTAAATCAGCTCTTGGTAGAAATGGACGGTTTTAACACTGATTCCGGTGTGATTTTGATGGCCGCAACTAACCGCCCTGATGTCTTAGACAACGCCTTATTACGCCCCGGCCGCTTTGACAGACAAATCGCCGTAGATAGGCCGGACATCAAAGGACGTGAGCAGATTTTTATGGTACATCTTGCCCAAATTACGAAAGCCCAAGATATAGACGTAAAAAAATTAGCCTCCCAGACACCCGGATTTGTCGGTGCAGATATTATGAACGTTTGTAATGAAGCGGCTCTAATTGCTGCCCGAAAAAACAAAAATGCCGTTGGTATGGATGACTTCCAAGATGCCATAGACCGCGTTATTGGAGGCCTCGAAAAGAAAAGCAAGATAATTTCTCCCGAAGAAAAACAAATCGTTGCCTATCATGAAGCCGGCCACGCCATAACCGGTTGGTATTTAGAGCACGCCGACCCCTTAGTAAAAGTAACCATCGTTCCACGAGGCATCGCAGCGCTTGGCTACGCCCAATACCTTCCCAAAGAACAATATCTTTATACCTACGAACAACTTTTTGATAGTATCTGTATGGCTCTGGGAGGTAGAGCAGCCGAAGAAATTGTGTTTAATAAAATTTCAACCGGTGCCCAAAATGACTTAGAGCGCATCACTAAGCTATCTTATGCTATGGTTACAATCTACGGAATGAATCCCAAAATAGGCAACATCTCTTTTAATGACCCTCAAAATGAATATTCGTTCGTAAAACCTTATTCTGAAGAGACATCCCGTACTATTGACGAGGAAGTCCGTAAATTAATCAATGAGGGTTACACACGAGTTATTCGGATGTTACAAGAAAAACGCGCTCAATTAGAAGCTGTAGCACAAGAACTGTTAGAAAAAGAAGTGCTGTTTCAAACGGACTTAGAACGTCTGATAGGTCCCCGTCCATTTGATATTCCTAACCCAAAAGAAGTGCTGGTTTGATACCCAAACCAAATAGTATCTTTATTGCCTCAGATTTTCATTTAGGGGTTCCTAATGCTGAGGCAAGTCGTTTACGGGAAAAAAAAATAGTAGCATGGTTGGAGCGTATTGCTCCTTTTGCAGAGTCTATTTTACTGTTAGGAGACATCTTTGACTTCTGGTTTGAATACCGCCACGTAGTTCCCAAAAACTATGTGCGTCTATTAGGAACCCTTGCGAGATTACGTGATTCGGGAATAGATGTTCAAATTTTCTCTGGAAATCATGATTTATGGTTACGGGATTATTTTCCACAGGAACTGGGAGTCCCTGTGTTTCATACACCACAGCAATATACTTGGTTTAGCCGCAAATACTTAGTTGCTCATGGAGACGGACTTGGCCCCGGTGATACTGGGTTTAAGCTAATGAAAAAAGGTTTCCAAAACCCACTATTGCAGTTTTTATTCCGAAGTCTAATACATCCAGATTGGGGAATCGGGATTGCTAATTACTTTTCCCAAAAAAGCCGTAAAGCACATCAAATTGCGGACTCCATAGATTACGGAGAAAAAGAAATGCTGTATCAATATGTGCAAAAAAAAATACAGGAAACCTATCCTATAGATTGTTTTGTATTTGGGCATCGTCATTTCCCTAAGATTGTTCGTTTTTCTGAAAAATACAGCATGGTGATTTTGGGAGATTGGATAAATCATTTTTCCTATCTGCAAATCACTAATGAATCTCGAATTTTATTTAAATATGAAGCGGGGTCTTCGGATATTATTTTATCCAAAGACCCCGCAGATTCATAAAATCAGCTACTTATTGTTTTATCATTTTTATAGCACCTAAATTATTCCCTGTTTTGGTGGTAAGTTTCAGCAAATAGACACCTTGCGGCATATCCGTAAGATTAACTTGAACCGGTGCATTATTGGTTGTAGTAATAGTTTCATTTTTAACTACTTGCCCCATTACATTTAACCAAGTGAGTTGTATTTCTTCGTTAGTTTGTTCTGAAAACTTGAGTGTTAATTTATCAGAAACCGGATTTGGGAATGCGCTAAAGCGTGTTGTTATATTTTCGGATAAAGCGGTTGTGGTTTGAACTGTAAAGCTAACTACCCGTGTATCAACAGTGATGATTACGGTTTGGTTAGCGACATTTGGATAAACCATTGGATTATTTTCATCTGCGCGATTTTCTACATCCGTTGTAACTCGATATTGCTTTGTAGGATCTAAGCTATAGAATCCAAAGTTGCCATTAGCATCGGTGTAGGTATAATCAACGGCGTTGTTATTGCCATCTAGCAAGATAACTAAGATGTTAGGCATTGGGTCTCCGAGATTTTGGGTTTTGTTAGCTCCTTGTGCGACCGAACCTCCTATAAATCCAGATCCACCCGGGTTATTTCCGCGAATCATATAAATATGACGATTCTGATTAGCCCCCGGGACTACAATGTTAGTAGCCTGTACCCAATACAGAGATTGCCCGTAATATGTTGGGATAAAATCAGCATAGTATGGGGTGCCGGGCATTAAAGCAGCTTTTACAAAATAATCTCCACTGAGAACGTTGTTAAAGGTATATCTTCCGGCACTGTCGGTTAATGTGGAATCCATAGCCGTAAGTGTCCAAACTCCGTTGATAACGCCCAACTTAATAAGCCAAACTCTTGCACTTGTGCTGCTGAGTAATGTATTTTGTGCAACCACAATTCCAGAAATTGTATGTGAGCTATTGGTATTTACCGGAGCAGTGAATGACCCACAAGAAGTTACTGCGGCACATCCTCCTGAAAATGAAGCTGTAACACAGATTTGAACAGTAGTACCCGGAGCAATTGTAACTAAATTTGGATTTGTAACTATATTGTTATTCATTGTCCAGACATATTGAGCATTCGGGCGAGAGCTGTGTGCTACCAAACGATAAGTGCTTGAAGCAGTTGGGTTAGGTACTACTGTAAAAGAAACAGAACAAGCCGATGTAGTGCCCACTACAATAGTATCGCAAGCAGAAGCAATGCAGTTATTTGAGAAATAAGCAGTTACACATATTGGGTAGGTTCCGGGAGGAACATTTGGTACCGAAATTGAAGCTCCACCTGATAGGTAACGGCTTCCTATTCTCCAAGTGTATTGTACTCCGGTTCCGGGTGTAGATGAGCCGGTTGCAGTTGCATTTACGGTATAGGTATTTGTACTGGTATTGGGAACTGCATTGGCAGAAATAGCCACTTGGCAGGTCGCCGGGTTTGCATTAATAACCAATGTATCACAATATACAGCTCTGCAAGAAGTCCCCGAAATAAAAGCCTCTACACAAACATGATAAACGCCCGGCATAAACGTCATGATAGGATTAGACGCAGTAGAGGTTTGGCCATTGCCAAAAGTCCAAATATAGCTGGGCACAACAGTAGATGAGTTTATACCGGAAAAATTCGGCGTAAATAAAATTGTATTTCCTGTTGAAGCATTTTGGACTGTGTATGTATATGATACGGAACAATTTACATTATTTGGCTGCACATAGAAACTATCGCAAGCTGAAGCCGTGCAGTTGCTTGCCGTAGTCATGACTACACATACTCGGTTCCAGCCACTTTGGAGTTGCATGGTTATAGGGTTGCCTTGATAGGTAACAAAAGAAGGAGAATTATTCAACTGCCATCTGATGGATGTAATAGAATCTCCGGCTGCTGTCTGTGGGTTAGCTTGAAAAACCCACAGGTGAGCGTTTGTAGTGGCATTACCGGAAATCTGAACAGAACAGCTATTGCTGGATCCGCCACTAACTACTACGGTAGTGGTAGTAGTGCTACTGCAGCCGGTTATGGTTGTGATTGTTAAGCTAACGACATGGGGGCCTGCGGGCAGATTGGTAAGGTTTAAGTTTTGGGTAGTACCTGCGGCTATACTGTCAATTGACCAGAACCAAGAAGCTACCGGGTCATTGGGGGCCGTTTGGGCAGAACCCAAAGCGTGAAGTGTATTGGGTTGGGTTGAAGTATAAGAAAATGTAGCATTACATTGGCTGCCGCCTCTCACAGTATCACAGAACGTAGCACTGCATCCCCATTGTGTTCCTATTTGTAAACAAACAACTCCTGAAGAATTTCCTAATTGAAGTAAGGGATTTTGGGTAGTATCAATAATAGTTCCTGCATACATCCAGCGCCAGGATATAACTTGGTCAGCAGAATCCGCCGTATTGGCAAAGCCTATCATTCGGAACACACCATTTCCCGCAGGTTGGTATTGAAAACCCGCATTGCACGTGCCTTGGCAGCCTACCTGAAAATTTCTCGTTACCGTTAGCTGATTAGGCGTAAATATAACCGTATCAATATTAGGTGCTCCCGTAATAGACGTACAAGTTCTGGCAGATACTTCTATGTAGGCATTATTGGGCGAGGTCCAAGTAACCGAATGACTATAATATCCTCCCTGATTGGTATAAATAGTTTGTGGACTACCGCTAAATCCCAACAACCGAACATAAACCGGATAATTAGCTAAACCAGAATTATTTGCATCAGATACGCGACCATTTAGCGTATAAGTAACCTGAGCCATGAGTAAGGTTGGTAGCAAACAACAACCTAAAATCCATAAAAAAACAGCATTAACTTTCATAAGTCTAATATATTTTTAATTATACAAACCTACGTGAACACAATCACAATACTGAAGATTTTATACCGATATGAAATTTTTATCTTTTGAAACGAAAAAAAATTAATATGAATAGTATTAAGGTACATTTATCGGTATTTAAAATTACTCTTAACGGCCAATTAGTAGCAGCGATATTTGGTTTTATGTACTTTTGCCGCAACAGTTAAATTCTTTTTCAGCTTAAAATCAAGTTCATAGTACCCTAAATAACACCGATAAATGCCAAAAATAAATCTGTATATCTCTGATAATAAATCAATCATGATAAAATCAACTACCTTTTTATGTTTATTATGCTTTTGGATAATTACAGTAACTACCACAATCGCTCAGGTTATTGTACCAGATACGGTTGTAAGAGCGCACAGGCACTTACACCCTTCAAATCCAAATCCCGTTTGGAAACAAACAAGTAATGGTTATTTCAAAGCTGAATTTTATGATGATAGACGAGTAATTTATGTTTACTACAAAGAAACCGGAGAATGGTACGAAACCAAACAGGAGATTTTTGAACAAGATTTACCACCACCCATTAAGCGGGTATTACAGCTAAAGTTTATCCCTAAATATGAATTCAATGATGCGACCTTAATAACTTCCCCTAAGGGCGTTACCCACTACGAAATCGAGATGGAACGCGCTGAAAGCGAACTTTCTGATGAACTACTTATCCTCAGAATCAAAAAGGATGGTACTATCATCGGGAAAAAAACCAAAAAAGATGAGGCAGAATAATGTTACGGTCTTGGATGAAAACTTCTAATAACTTCTTGAAGATAACTTTGGTCTAAGTGCAAATAAATCTCTGTCGTTGTAATTGATTCATGCCCAAGTAATTGCTGAATTACTCGAAGGTCTGCTCCGCCTTCAATTAAGTGCGTAGCAAAGGAATGTCTTAATGTATGGGGGCCAACGGATTTATGAATGCCGGCTTGCTCAGCAGCCTGCTGCACAATGATAAAGACCATATTTCGGGTGAGTTGCTTCCCTCGTCTATTCAAAAACAAAATACCTTCATATCCACGCTTAGCTTCCTGATTTAACCGAACTTCGTTTAAATAATTCTGTACAAAGCTACAAGCACTTTCTCCTACCGGCACAAAACGCTCTTTGTTTCCTTTTCCCAAAACCCGAATCCATCTTTCAGAAGCATAAAAATTTTGTATTGATAAATTTGTTAGTTCTGAAACACGTAATCCGCAGGCATACAACAGCTCAATTATGGCTCGGTTTCTAAGCCCTAATGGCGTTTCTGAGTCAAAAGTAGCCAGCATCTTATCAATTTCATCAACAGAAAGTAGTGTAGGCAAATGTACCGGAAGTTTAGGGCTTTCCAATAATTCTGCTGGATTGATAATTTCTGGGTTGTCTAACAGCAAAAAACGATAAAATGCCCGAACAGCAGCGGTAGCTCGAGCTACTGAAAATGTCGAATATTTACGTATTTGGGTTAATTCTTCCAACCAAAATAATAAATTTTCATAACTAACCAACAAAGGATTGGATATATTTTGTTTATCCTGAATTTCCGCAAAAGTAGTTATATCATTTGTATAGCCAGTTTGAGTATGTATAGATAACTGCCGCTCTACCACCAAATAATCTGAAAATAAAGCTATTGCATCTTCCCAAGAAATCATCATCGCTTCCATAAAAACTGCGACTAATTTACAATCCGGTTATTATCTATAATCCTTAATATAAATCATTTATTATCAGTATTTTCTATCCACCATTTCATCGTAAACGGATGTTCAACTTTGCCATAGGTTTTAGTATAAATATTAAACAGTCCTTTGTAGGGAGCTTTCCAGCTTATCTGCCAAGAAGAATCCGGCATTGATTTCCAATGTAGCTCCTTGGATAATTTATGCTCATCAAAGGTGGTAGTCGCAAATACAAAAACAGCTACATCATTCGGGAAGCCCCAAGATTTAAAGAAAAATGTTTCATTATAATCCATTGCTAACCAATAGTTTGTTGATAATCCATTCGATTTAACTATCGTATTGTATGGAATAGAGGGGAAACCTTCACTCTCGTAATCTTTGGTTACAACCATTTCTCTGGGATTTTTGGAAACGCTATTCCATGAAGGAATGGAAACTGGGTTGTTATCTACCCAAGAAACAAAGTAGCCAAAAAGCCAGAAAAAGCCGCCGGCAATTATAGTTGCATAAAACCAAAATCGTAGATTTTCTTTTATTTCTTTTCTAAATCTACTTTCTGTTTCAAATACTTCTTGGATTGTTTTAAAATGCCAATTTGCAAAGCCTGTTAATTTTTTGCGCCACTTTTCAGGCAAGGTAAGGATATTTTCTGCTTGGCAATAGGAACAGACAGCGCAAACTGCCCCCGGCGATAATTCTAAAGAGGCACCACAACAACGGCACTTCGCATCATTTTTACCGGAATCCGGAAAATGAGCCGAAAGACTCGCCTGTAACGTCTTTTTAAGATCCACAAAATCTTCAACATAAGCATTTAACACTAAGGGAAAAATCAAAAAAACCGATAATGCAACAAAAGTTAGTGCGTAAACATTTCCCGGCCCATAAACATCAATTAAATTGATATGGATATAAGGTGCAATGGTATAGTAGATAAAATAAACCATAAACAAGGCAATAAAAAATGCCGCCCCGCTGATATAGAGCGCAATCATCAAAATTATTCCCAACGTACCAAAAACAATTTCAGATACATTGTACCACAGCAAAAACAAAGGATTGGGAGGTTCACTGACTTTTTCTAACAAAGCCTTAGCTTGCTCCAAACCTTGTTCATGTTTCTTTTTACTGGCAACTAACTCACGGTATTCATCTGGTATCGGATTCTCGTTCCCGCAAGAAGTGCAAATAGCAACCTTATTTTCTGATAAAACAACCGGAGTGCCGCAAGAAAAACAATGAAGTGGGGTAAGTACCGGCTTAACGTTTTTAAAATCCCCCAACTCCTGCTTAAATACTTTTGTCTGTTTCGCCATCGCTTTACTTAATTAACGTTCCCTAAACAATTATTATCCTATACAAACTTAGAAAAAATTTTAAACAATATAAAATTATGTAATTAATTTATTATTAATGATTTGTATGATTTTGTTAGCCTTGTGTTCACGCTACCAATACTTTGATAAAGATTTAAGCGGCTATTAAGCTGATGCTCGTGAGTGAAGTGTTGATATGGAAATGGAACTTTTCTTTACGTCTTACTTCACAGTGGCTAAGACCTAAGTGCTGTTTAGCAGCCCGATACAGAAACTCAATCTGAAACCGAAGATTGCTTCTAATTAAAAATTAGACTTTATATAAGTTAAGGTTTTATGAGAACAAAGATATTAGGTGGGTTCTAAGAATTAGTTTTTTTATTTTTAGAACCCACCTAATGAACAGAAGAATTTTTCTGGGAAAACTGCTAAAAAATATCATTGAAAATCAGATAGTTGATTTCATATAAACTTTTTATTCATAATCTCTGTCAGCTGTATTTTGCTTTTAATTTTAATCATCATTACTAAGTAAAAATACCGAAATCATGTTAGTCTTTTGGTTTGCATGATATTGTGTTTTTTGCTAAAAAATAAGTACCTAATTTCGCTGGAGATTTTATTTACATTAAAACTCATTATTTTACCCAAATTCACAATGATTTCTGCTTTAGAGGCAAAAGAAAGCAGTTGGTTACTGATTGATAAAGAGCTTCATTGGACATCTTTTGATGTAGTAGCTAAGATACGCAATACACTAAAAATCAAGAAAGTAGGCCATGCCGGAACCTTAGATCCGCTGGCAAGTGGCTTGCTCTTAGTTGCAACGGGTAAGAAAACTAAGGAAATTTCCCATTTTATGGGGCAATCCAAAACCTACATAGCCAATGTACGCTTTGGCGCAACAACTCCCTCCTTAGACGCAGAATTTCCAGAAGAACAAATTATACCGGATTATATTCTGGATACCAATCAATTAGAAAGCAATCTATTAAAATTTAGAGGAGAAATTGACCAAGTTCCGCCGATATTTTCCGCCATACATATTCAGGGAAAACGTGCCTATCATTTGGCAAGAGTTGGTAATGAAGTGATTATGCCTACCAGAAAAGTAACTATTTATGAATTGAGGATTCTTTCTACTGGGCTTCAAAGTGCAGAACTTTATGTTAAATGCAGTTCTGGAACCTATATTCGGTCATTAGCACGAGACATCGGTGAAATCTTAGGTGTTCCGGCTTATTTAAGTTCCTTACGCAGAACTCACATAGGGGATTTTGACATAAAAGATGCCTATACCGTAAAACAATGGATAGACTACTGGAAAGATTCGGCAGATATGTAAAAGCAAAAGTTTTATGCCTTTAATCCATTAATGTATTAAATTTGATTACAAAAGAAATTTACTCATAGATTGGTATATTTTTTGAAAAGTTAATCTTGTATTTTTGTGCTAACTATGTGGCTTAGGTATTTTTTTATTGTGTGCTTTTTGCTAAGGGTTAGCTACTGGAGCTATTCCCAACAAATGGTTTCAGAAGTTTCTACGTTTGCCGGCGGAAATGGATCTGGTTTTGTAGATGGCTTAGGGACTTCTGCCCGCCTTAACGGACCTAATGGTATCGCTATGGACGGTAACGGAAATATCTATTTTTCTGATGATAACAACAACGCCGTCCGAAAAATCACCACAAATGGAACCGTTACAACTCTTGCGGGAAACGGAATAGCCGGCTTTAAAAATGGATTGGGAAAATTTGCCCAATTTAATGGCCCCAAGGGCCTTGCCGTAGATAAATTCGGTAATGTCTTTGTAGCTGATTATAACAACCATTGCATCCGAAAAATCACTCCGGACGGAATCGTAAGTGTATTTGCCGGAGTTCCACTGGAAGGATTTCAAAATGGAGAAACACAAGAAGCCCGATTCAGATACCCGATTGGCCTCTGTATTGATAAAGCCAGAAACCTATATGTGATGGATATGGGAAACAACGCCATCCGAAAAATTACACCAGAAGGAAAAGTAACAACCATTGCCGGAAATGGCCTCCCGGGCTACGCAGACGGACAAGGAAGCAGCGCACAATTTAACGACCCACTCGGAATCTGTATTGACGCAAATGACTACATCTACTTAGTTGATAGCAGAAACCGATGTATCCGTATGCTAACTACAAGCGGAAAAACCACCACAATTCTGAATAGCAAACTTACCGGCTACAGAGATAGTACCGGAAAAGTAAAACAACTGAACTTTGCGAACTCCGCTTCAAACTTTGCCGGCGGAATCTGCACAGACTCAAAGGGAAACTTATTCATCGCTGACGGCGGCAGCAACACCATCGTTCAAGTTGATTTGAACCGAAAAGTACTTTGGCGTTTAGCCGGTACCGGCTCTGTCGGACTCGTAAATGGGCACGGCGAAGATGCCCAATTCTATGACCCCGTTGAAATATGCCACAACGGAAAAGATGCCAGCTTCGTATGCGACTTTAAAAACCATGCTATCAGAAAAATAACCATCACCTACAAATATCCCCCTCCCCCTCAACAAACTAAACCCAAAGAAGAAATTGTCTTAAAAGGTACAGTTACAGATGCCAAAACAAATGCACCCCTTTCTGCCGAAATTAAACTAATAGCAACAGACACCATAGCCCAAATAACCCTTCGTACCTTAGAAGCAAAAGGAGGCACTTTCAGCCAAATAATCACCCCAAATACATGGAATATTGAAGTCAAAAAAGAAGGCTATTTGCCATACAGCTACTCCGTTCCCAAACCTACCGGAACCTATAACCACGAAATTGTTGTGGGTATTAAGCTAAATAAAATTGAAAAAAATGCGAAATTGGTGATGCGCAACGTTTACTTTAAATATGCATCAGCAGAATTACTGGAAGAATCATATTACGCCTTAAACCAAATTGCAGATTTTTTAAAGGAAAACCCAAATTTAAAAATTCGCATTGCCGGGCATACCGATAGAGGTGGCACACCAGACTATAATCTTCGACTTTCTGAAGCCAGAGCTAAAAAAATTGTTGATTATCTGATAGTGGCCGGAGTTCCCAAAACTCAACTTAGCTACATTGGTTATGGTAATACACGGCCAGTTGCTTCCAATGACACCGAAGAAGGACGCTCCCAAAACCGCAGAGTCGAATTTGAAATTACTGACGATAACGCCAAATGAATACCCAACTAAATTTAACAGCTGACTTTTTAGACCAGATTCAGCAATGGCAAACTATTTTAATCAATCAAATCCAAAAAACCGGTGAATTTATCCGGCAAGAACGGTTAAAATTCAGTGGCGACCGCATCGAATTTAAAGGAAAAAATAACCTCGTTTCCTATGTAGATAGAACTGCCGAAGAACAACTTGTTTCTTGCTGCCAGCAACTAATCCCTAATAGCGGATTCGTTAATGAAGAAACAGGTTCAAAAAATTTACATCACGACTTTATCTGGATCATTGACCCACTGGACGGCACTACAAACTTTATCCATGGAGTGCCTTTATACTGCATTAGCCTCGCCTTGCAATACAAACAAACATTGGTATTGGGAATTATTTATGAAGTAAATCGAGCAGAACTTTTTTCGGCAATAGCTACACAGGGTGCTTTTCTGAATGGGAAAAAAATAACCGTAAGTACAGAAACAGCGATTTCAAATTCACTTATCGCAACCGGATTTCCGTACACCCGTTTTGAGCATATTGCAGATTACTTAAAGATGCTCAGCAACGTAATGCAAACCGTTCGCGGGCTTCGTCGCTTAGGATCTGCCGCCTTAGACTTAGCCTATGTAGCCTGCGGACGCTTCGACTGCTTCTTTGAAGCCCTACTAAGCCCATGGGATATTGCCGCCGGAATACTAATTATCCAAGAAGCCGGCGGATTTGTATCTACTTTTGACGGAAAAACATTTCCCCTATGGGGAAAATCTATCGTAGCTTCTAACCAAAAAGTGCATACACAACTTATAGAACTATTGGCTGAAGTTGCCCAGCATGAACTACCTTAACAAAACAACTGCTGAAAAAAACAACTTTTGCTGAATAATCTTATTCAGCAAAAACAATCTAACTTTACACAATTCGGATGAGTAATTACCGTTTAACGCAGTCCACTACAAACTTAGGTTGTAGTTGCAAATTAGACCCCGGTGTTTTGAGCGAAATAATAGAATCTTTACCCAAAACAAAACACGATTCATTAATTGTAGGATATGACGGAAGAGATGATGCGGCAATCATTGATATTGGTGCAGATATTTATTTAGTAAACACCGTTGATTTTTTCACGCCTATTGTGGATGATGCGTTCATCTATGGAGAAATTGCTGCGGCAAATGCGATTAGTGATGTTTATGCGATGGGCGGGAAGCCCGTTTCTGCTGTTTCGATATTGGGCTGGCCTGTTGATAAAATACCTATTGCGGAAGCCGGCCAAGTATTGGCAGGCGGAAGCGCTACCTGTAACCGCGCACAAATTCCCTTAGCCGGCGGGCACAGCATCGCCTCCGCCGAACCCTTTTTTGGATTAGCTGTAACCGGCATTGTTGGTAAACATAACTTTAAACAAAATAACACCCCACAACCCGGCGACTGGCTCTTCATAACAAAGCCAATTGGTACCGGACTGATAACCAAAACGAAACGCTTAGATCCGAGTTTTTCGGAAGAGTTTTACCAAGAAGCAGTTTCGTCTATGCGCAAACTCAATTCTTTTGGGGCATTGGCAGCCAATATCTCCGGTGTAAATGCTATAACAGACATCACTGGATTTGGTTTAGGAGGGCACCTCTTGGAGATGACAGCCAAACTTCCCCAGCATATCGCTAAGATATTTGTACCCAATATTCCAACGCTGCCGGGTTTTCTTGATATTTATTCTGAAAAGCAGCCTCCCGGCTTAGCTAATCGTAATTGGAAATCTTTTGATAACCGCGTTAAAGTAGAAGACACTTTGGGCTTTACCTTAGCCAGCGACCCCCAAACTAACGGCGGACTGTTGATAGCACTAAACCCAAGTAGCTGGCCAGATGTTCTTCAAGCAGCAGCAGATGCTCAAATACCTCAAAATTGCTTACAACCAATTGGAATATTTGCTGAAAAAAATATCTCCGAAAGTGTTTCTTTCATCAACCAGCCATGGTCATAAAAGGGTTTTTGGCTTAGAAAGTAGAATGAAATTTTTGGCGATAAAGGGTAACTTTATCGCCAATGCCAGAAGTTGAAATAACGGTTACTTGCCCTTGACGGAAGTAATTGAATATATGTACTACTATCAACTTTTGTACATATATTCGGCTGACGGTTTTCAAATGCCGTGCTCCCGCAAATATACCAAACGATGTGGCGTCAATCGTAACCGATCCGATTGAAGTAACTGCTATCATCAACGAACTGAGCGTGTTGCATAACCTCTAAATTTTTAAAAAAGCCCAAATTTTCTCCCGTTCAAAATAAATTTTGATTTTTT
>JAIXKT010000056.1:0-1650 GCA_026932145.1 Bacteroidia bacterium | reverse complement strand
TTCAAAATCAAATAGTTAAATATTTTTATTCTTTTTGTCGTGCAACAGGCTCGAACTGTGAAAAACTTCACCCTCATTTACGACAAATTACAAGAATAAAATCGCTAAAATTGCATTATGGAATTGAACGAAATTTATCAAGGCGACACATTTGAGTTGATAAAACAAATTGACGACAACAGCATTGACCTGATCGTTTGTGATGGACCGTATGGAGTTACAACAAATGAGTGGGACAAGGTTACTGACATTCAGAGCTTCAATCTCAACCTCATCAAATTATTTTCAAGAGTCCTTAAACCTGGTGGTGCATTTTATCTTTTCGGCAAAGACAATTGCATTGACTTTATTGACTACCGACCTTATCTGACTTTGAATAGGAAAATTATTTGGTATCAACCCAGCCGACTTGCACAAGGACGATTAAACTACACCAATAACTACGATTTGATTGCCTACTTCACAAAAGGCAAAGCAAAAACATACAATCTTGATGATATTCGTGTTGCTCAATTGGTAGAACTTGAACATCGTTTACGCTGTGAAAAAGTTCCATCTGTAACAAACGGACAATACGGAAAAACAAAGTTCAACGATGACGGAAAAAACCCCGGAGATGTTTGGGGTGACATCAAGCAACTTACTTACAAATCAAAAGAACTAATCAACAGAGAACTTCTGAACACAATACAAAAACCTGAAAAATTAATTGAACGAATTGTAAAAGCTAGTTCAAGCGAAGGTGATTTAGTATTAGACCCATTTTCTGGAGTAGGGACAACTTTTGCTGTATGTAAAAATCTCAAAAGAAATTTTATCGGCTTTGAGTTGAATCCAGACTACATTGCTATCACCAAAGAACGAGTTCATCAAATTGAACTGATAAAAGAATACAGTTTGTTCAAATGAAAGTAAACATAAACATCATAGACCCCGATTCGATTGACTCAGATGAATTGATTCGGAGAGCACAAAATCTGCACGACCTTAGTGTTGAAAGTGGCATTGACAATATTTTCCAACCCGGACTTGTCAAAGAAATAATCATTGCAAAAACTCTTGGACACAATGTTGTAACTAATAAACGAATGCCCGATGCTTGCAGTAAAAAAGATGATAATATTTTCTACGAATACCTTTCCTGTTATGAAGGTGGTTCAGGACAATTGGACAGAATGTTTAAGCATCCACCGAAAAAAAGAGAAGAATCACTTCGTAGAATCACAAGGAACAACATGATTTATTTTGCAATCTTCTTTCGCAAGACACTCAATATAAAATCAATTTTTGAAATTGAAGTTGATGACCTTCTGGCTGAAACAGAAAGACAACTTGATATTAGTAGCAACGACATTTCTCATGTCGGCTTTTCTGAAAAATGGGCTGAAGAAAACTGCAAGAAGGTTTACAGCCACAAATGAAGAGAACGACAGCCGCCAACATAAAACTTAGCGAAATTTTAAAAAAGGGGAACTTGGTGGTTAATCAAATAGTTGTGCATCTAATGAAGTGTGTGCAAGTGCAAAAAATGCGAACTACTTTGCGGCAAATAATTTATGGAGGGTTCTATAATTTAAATCATTGTTATTCAGGTAATTATATGTATATTTGCGTATAATTTAACACGAAAATAATATGACATCACAAGAA
>JAIXKT010000055.1 GCA_026932145.1 Bacteroidia bacterium | reverse complement strand
CTTAATTCTTCAAGAACATATTTAGCTCCTTCTCTGTCCTGAATATCAGCGTTATGAATCACAATAGCTATAATAAATCCGAATGTGTCAGTAATAATATGTCTTTTTCTTCCTTTAATTTTCTTGTTTCCGTCATAACCGTTTGATAACGAGAAAGAACAAGTTTTAACAGTTTGACTATCAATTAATCCAAGACTTGGTGAAACATGTTTTCCTTTTTCCTTTCTTAACTTATCACGCAAAAAATCATGTATTTCTTCAATAAGCCCTTCTGCTGTCCATTTTCTGAAATAATAATAAACGAGTTGCCACTTAGGGAAATCTTTAGGCAGCAATCTCCATTGAACACCAGTTTTGGTGATGTACAATAATGCGTCTACAATACATCTTAAAGGATGCTTTCTTTTCCTGTTATCATTTACTATTTTTTCAATAGCTTCGTACTGAATATCAGTTAGGTTGGTTGGGTAGGCTTTCATACTTGCTTAATTATCTGATTAATAATCAGCAATATACAAATAAATATGTATTTAACCATGTGATATTAAATAATTTAACAATTTTTACACCATTTTTAAACAACCTCTAAAGAATTGTTCTAATACTTTTTACGAAATTTCGCCAATGGATACTAATTTGTTTCTGCGAAAACGTGATTTTGGGAATATTACACCGGAACTTATCGACAGGTTTCAAGGAATAGTTGGCGAGCGGTTTGCAGCTACTTCTTTGGAGGTGTTATCAACTTACAGCCATGATTGGACGGAGAACTTTCGTTTTTTGCCACATTTAGTAGTATTTCCGGCTAATACTCAGGAAGTTGCGGAAGCCTTACGCTTGTGTTCTGAGAATAATATTCCGGTTACTCCTGTGGGTGCGCGAACAGGCTTGAGTGGCGGTATGCTGCCTGTGTATGGAGGTGTTGCTTTATCGTTAGAAAGAATGAACCAAATTCTTGAAATAGATACAGCTAACTTGCAAGTTAGGGTTCAGCCTGGTGTGATTACTGGAGTGCTGCAAGAAGCCGTTGCTAAATTGGGTCTGTATTATCCACCGGATCCGTCCAGTAAAGGTTCGTGCTTCATTGGTGGAAATTTGGCAGAATCTTCGGGCGGAATTCATGCCGTTAAGTATGGAATCACACGGGATTATGTCTTAGCCTTAGAGGCAGTTTTGCCCTCCGGCGAAATTATTCATACAGGCGCAAAAGTCCTAAAAAATTCAACCGGATATAATTTAACCCAGCTTTTGGTGGGGAGTGAAGGAACTTTGGCTGTTATCACAGAGGCTACCCTGCGTTTAGTGCACCAGCCGAAATATAGTTTGATTATGCAAGCTCCTTTTGAGAGCGCAGAAGACTGCTGTGATGCCGTTTCTGCCATTTTTCACACCGGAATTGTGCCCGCTGCCCTCGAATTTATGGAGCAAGATGCCATCCGCTATGCACAAAACTACCTGAAAGTTAATCATTATCAATTAGAGGGAATTGGTGCGCTTTTGTTGATTGAGGTAGATGGAAATAATTTGGATATTCTTTGGCAAGAGTGTGAGATTATTTCAGCAGTAATCTCCAAATACAAAGGAGGTGAAGTTATGGTAGCTGAGTCTGCGGAGCAGCAGCAGGCACTATGGGCACTCAGAAGATGCTTAGGTAAAGCCGTAAAAGGAAATACTATCTACAAAGAAGAAGATACCGTTGTGCCAAGAGCTTATTTAGCTAAGTTATTACGTTTTGTGAAAAAGAAAGGCATCGAATTTGGCTTTGAATCAGTGTGTTACGGGCACGCAGGGGATGGTAATTTGCATATCAATATTCTAAAAAATGATATTTCTGATGACCGCTGGGAACATGAACTTCCGCAGGCTATTCGCGAAATATTTGAATATACTGTTTCTTTGGGCGGGACTTTATCCGGTGAACACGGCATCGGATATGTTCAGCGACCTTATATGGATATTGCTTTTTCAGCTACCGAACTAACGATTCTGAAAAATATTAAGCAGGTATTTGACCCTCAGGGAATTTTAAATCCTGGAAAGATTTTCTTATGAGAGCAATTTGGCCAATCAGTATGCGCATATCGCTGGGAATTATTGCTATTTATGTGGCAACACAGGCATTTGTTGCTGCCGAGCAGTTTTTTCTGCCGATAGGCTTTGGTATTTTATTGGCCGGTTTTTATCTGCCATTTGTTCGTTGGTTAGAGAGAAAAAAAATACCTACCGGCGTAGCCTTACTTTTTTGTGTTTTACTGACAGTAGCCGGATTAGGTGTTACGGGTTATTTCTTTTCTACCCAATCCGTTAATATTTCAAAAGACTTACCTGCCATACAGTCCAATTTAATGCAGCGTTGGGAAATTTGGCAGCAATTTTTCTTAGAGCAGTTTGGTGTTAATCAGTCTGAGCAAATTGAGTTTTTAAACCAAAAGCTAAGTTTGTTTTTAGAGCACGCTACTAAATATGTTGGGAGCACTTTGCTTGCAGCTACCCACATTTTGTCTGTTGTAGTTTTGGTTATCATTTACGCCTTACTCTTGATTCAGTATCGGCGGTTAGTTTATGCGGTTATTGTGCAAGTAATAACCCGAAATTTTGGGCTTGATATTCACGAGGCAATCCAGCAAATAGTGCAGATGATTCAACAATATGTTATCGGAATTGGAATCATAATTCTGATAATGAGTATTTTATGTAGTTTTGGTTTATGGATAGTGGGTGCTCCACATGCTTTATTTTTAGGTACTTTGGCAGCTACTTTAAATATCATTCCATACGTTGGGATTATCAGCGTAGGCTTGCTTTCGGCAGCCTTCACGTTTATTACCAACAATTCTTTTGTAGATGCTGGGTTAGTGCTATTGATTTTTTGGGTTATTCATATGTTTGAGTCTAATTTTTTGACACCCAAAATTGTAGGCCGTAAAGTCCAGCTGAACGCATTAGCCTCTATTCTGGCAATTGTTATCGGCGGGCATCTCTGGGGCATTGTGGGAATGATATTGGCGATTCCTTATATGGCAATTTTCAAAATAGTGTGCCAGTTTATCCCGAGCCTACATTTTATTGCCGTTTTATTAGGACATGGAGAACTTCATAAAAACACCCTCATTAATGATGAAGAATTAAAATAGCTATTTTCTGTACGGGAGCGTAATTACTGAATCTCAGGTAAGAGTTTCCATGTCTGCCTCCCGCGGGTCCAAAGAATGTGGTCTATTTGTCCGGAATCATTGAGCAGAAATTGAAGGTTTCGTTGGTTTTTAGGGTCATAAAAGGATTTCTCTTGATAAGGAAAGGCTGAAAAGGTTTTGTGAATATCTGTTTTTATGTACAGTCGGTTACCACTAATCCAGAATTTAGCCTTTTTGCCCAACATGGAGGTGTCTCCGGAGTCGCTAACGCTAAAAATATAACTTCCGGCGATGAGGCGATGGCTCGGGGTGATTTTAATTGGGATTTTTTTAGAACATGAGCCGGCTAAATTGCCTAAATTATCCCTCCAATGCCAATCTATTTGACTTCCTAAACGAACAATAACTGTTTGAGTAGAAGGAGAAATGTACAGTAATTGGCCGTTAATGCCTTCGGCAAAATAGTCTGTGGATTCGGCACTTAAATACCAATAATATTGATAAAATCTGGGGCTGGCTTCACGTCCATCTATATGTTGAATTTCTTGAAGCCATTTTGGGGGGATAATTTGTTTTTGGTTGTATTTTCCTTGATGAAGCATGACTTGCCCCAGCCGTAGCAAATCTTCGGGTTTTGCGTTAAGCCCACAAAAGCTCTTTTCAATAGGTTGAAAACCACCGTCTAAACTCCAAGAACCGGAAAATTGCATTCCGCAGGGATTCCAGATTTTTTCTTGTAAATATTCCGTAACAGACTTACCGGTAGCTTTTTCCAAAATCATAGATATTAAAATTGGGTCGCAACTTTTATAACGATATACTGTTCCGGGCATATACTTTGGTTTGAGGTTTAGCACCTTTTGTCGTAGATTTTTCCCGTAATAAAATCGTGCAGCTCCTCCAAACGGATTAACATATTCGTCTCTAAAATTTAATCCAGAAGTCATTTGCAGTAAATGTTTTATCTGGATTGGGGCAAAGCTGGGGCGATTACGCCATAGAAGCAGCCATTCAGAAACCGAATCTTCTAAGTTTAGCTTTTTCTCATCAATAGCAATTCCGGCTAAAAGAGACAAAATGCCTTTAGCTACTGAAAAAGAAGTAAGCTCAGATGCACGATTAAAATTGGGTGCATAGTATTGATACACAAGGGTATCATTTCTCAGTATGAGCAGAGCATAGGTTTTGGTACGGTGTAAGTACTGCTCCGGTGTATGTTTATATTTTAGATAACGATGATTTCCCCACAGGATTGGAGGCGGCAAAGTAATGTTTGAATCAGCAGTGATGAACGGTGTAGGATTTGTGGCAATTAGCGGGCGGTTTTTAAAAAGATGAATATCCCGATGTCCGGGCATATTGTACCAAAAAGTATGTAGCGGCGTACAGCCTGAAAAAACAAAACCGACTATACAAATAATGATTCTAACGGCAGGGTTCAGGATTAATCGCGGTAATTTTTCCAAGATATTTAGCACATTCGGTAGCCTTTCCTGTTTGTTGTGTGTTTTCCAAAATAATTCCCTGTTTTAAGTGCCGTTGGGCTTCACAATATTTTTTCTTTTCAAAATAGGTGATACCGATTTTTTCATGGGCTTCAACATATTCAGGGTCAATTTCTAATGCCTTTTTGAAGTCTGCTTCTGCAAGGTCATATTGTTTCTTTTTGAGGTATGCTGTTCCTCTGCCGGTATAACCGGCGGTCAGTTCGTTTTCATTTTTATCTGGCATTCCCAATGCTTCATTAAACTTTGCGATGGCTTCGTCATATTTTTCTACTTCGTTATAGTATTCTCCAAGTGAAACATGGGACATAGCTACGGACGGATCTACCTGAATTGCTTTGATTAAATCTTGATATGCTTTTTCATATTGTTTTAGGAGAAGGTAGGAGAATCCGCGATTGTTGTATAGAAGCCCAATGTTTGGGGTAATGCGTAACCCTCTTGTGTAGGCGTTCACCGCTTCTTGATCTTTGTGCATTTTGCTATAGCAAAAGCCTAAGTTTACCCAGCCTTCCGGGTGGTCTGGCCTATAGCGAAAACATTGTTCGTAGGCGATAGCCCCTTCTTTCCAGTTTTTTTGAAAGGTATGAACCTGCCCAATATTCTGCCAACCCAGATAGTTCGTAGGGTCAAGGTCAATAACTTTAGTATAGTCTGCTAACGCGTGCTGGTAATCAGCTAACCCATAATAAGCGTTTCCGCGATTCATATAGATGTTTACCAAATCTGTTTTGTGGGTTTGTGGAAAGCGCGGGTCAATTTTTATTTTTTCATTGTATAAAGCGATTGCTCGGGAATGGAAGTCAATAGCACTCTTGTAATCTCGATTATGAGCAAAAAGAATCCCTAAATTGGAAAGAGAAATCGGATCATCTTTTACAAAGTTGGTAATCTTAGCAGCTAAGGCTTCGGCTTCTTCTTTTTTTCCAAGTTTATTTAGTATCAGAACTTTACGTTCTATTAAAGTGCTATTTTCCGGAGCAAGTTGTAGTGCTTTTTCGATTTCTATTAAGGCGGCGTTGTATTCCCCTTTTTGGTAATAAGCCCAAGCAAGGTCCGAATAGCCGGAAGGTTCACCGGGGGCAAGTTCAATATATTTTTTAAAATCCACAATGGATTCAGCAAACTGCAATAAAGACATTTTAGACCATGCTCGAATATACCAGCATCCTTTTACAGAGGGGTTAAGTTGTATCCCCTTTGTACAGGCTTCAATAGATTGGCTATAGTGCCCAATAGCATAATAACCGTATCCAAGTCCGTGATAAATATAAGCAGGGTCTAAGTTTCCTGATTTAGCATTTAAGGCTTGCTTAAAGTCTTCTATACCTGCATAATATTTTCGAGCATTTAGATAGGCAAAGCCGCGCTTATAGTATGCCCAATTACTTGGGCTTTGGGCTATCGCCTTAGTGTAGAGTTCTACCTGCTTAAGTGGGTTCGTTTCGGCTTCAGCCATCTTAAAATAATCTTGCGAAAAAGCAGGATTATATCCAACAAAAAATGCTAATGTGCTAATATACAGAAATATACATATTGAACGTAACTGAATTTTGGGCATATATTTAATATTTTAAGATGACTTTAAAGTAGTGATCTATAGCTGGAAAGTGGTCTGCATTTCTTGGGTGATTTTTCGCGCTTCTTCGTATGCAAACTGCCGAAAATCTTCTCCTTTTGAGGCAAATAATATGCTGCGGCTGACGTTAATCAATAGGTTTCCGTCATGATAATTTCCATACTGGCAAACGTCTTGCATATTGCCTCCTTGCGCGCCAATTCCGGGTATTAAAAGGGTCGAGTCGGGGGTGATTTTCCGAACAGATTCTAAAAACTTAGCCTGAGTTGCGCCTACCACAAAGCCCACTTCGCCAACGCCATGCTCTTGCCATTCAAGGGATTTGGTTATGACCTTTTCATATAGATGTTGCTCTCCGTCAAAAGAAAGCTGAAAGTCGTGTGCGCCCTCATTTGAAGTTAATGCCAAAACAAAAATCATTTTGTTTGGATACGATAAAAAAGGCAATACAGAATCTCTCCCCATATATGGATTAACCGTAACGCAATCAAAGTTTAGGGATTCAAAAAAAGCTTTGGCATAGAAATTTGAGGTATTGCCAATGTCTCCGCGTTTGGCATCTGCTATGGTGATGATATTGCTGGGAATCAGCGCTAATGTTTTTTCTAAAATATCCCACCCGCGCTGGCCAAGCGATTCATAAAAAGCGGTATTTAACTTATAAGCAACGGCAAAGGGAGCCGTTGCTTCAATAATAGCCTTATTAAACTCCAAAAGTGGATTGTCTGTTTGGAATAAAAAATCCGGAATTAAACTAATATCGCTATCTAAGCCTACGCATAAGATAGACTTTTTTTCTTCACTAAGCCGGCGTAACCGGTTGCTTACTCTCATCTTAAATCTACAATATTAACTTTGGGATACTTTTGTGCATCAAAAACAAATTCTGAATCGGGTATTAGGGTGTTTGTTTTGATAGCGGATAAATCATATTGATAAGTAGTACCATTTTTGTTTACCAATTTGAAACGATGTACTAAATCTGTGGTGGCGTTAATCCAGACTTCTACGCGGGTATATTCTGTTTTATTGTTATTGGGAAAAAGGGATATTTTTTGGGTGCTTACGCCTCCAATTGTTTCTGCGTTATCTAAACGGCTTTTCATGCCTTTATCATATAGTGCAAAAACCTTATCAATATTCAGGCTTTCGTTGGGGTCAAAGTCAGAAATATTTACTTCGTTATTTGTTTTGAGATACACCCAAACCGTTTTGCCGTCACAGAAAAGCTCTTGGTCAGGGAAAATAACGTGATATTTATTTTTTTTGATTTTTACATAGCCGGATTTTGCCGGTTGTTTTTCTTTGAGGGCTTTGTTTTCTAAGGAAAAAGCAATATTAGCAGAAAAATCTGGGAAACTATAGAATTTATCGCGAGCACGTTTCACCAGCTTATCTGCCTTAGGGTCAATTTGGGCGTTAGCTTGGCTGGCTAAGAGCACGATTACACAAAAAGTCCAATAAATAATACGGCTTAATTTCATGATATTTGGCAAAGTTAGTAAAACAAAAAATGTTTTTTACAATTTAGATACAAAATTCATTCCATCTTTGTAGTTTAGCTGCATTATTTAGGCTTTCATGGATGCGCAGAAAGAAGAATCCAAAGCAGACGGCTTAGAAAGTATAGCTGCTTTTTCCACCGCCGTAATAGCTGTATTTTTGTCTATTTCTTCTATTTTGAATGGGCAAGCCGGCGATGATGTACTGATTTATAGAGGTGAGGCTAATGATGCCTGGGCATATTTTCAATCCAAAAGCATTAAACAAAATCTATATGAAATTAACCAGCGAAATTTAGAACTCCAGCTAAAAAATGAGACTTATTCCGCAGCCTACAAAGACTCTATCCGAGTAGAAATCGAAACTATCATCAAAAAGATAGATAAATACGAAAAAGAAAAAGGCGATATAAAGATTAAAGCTGAAGAAAACGAGCAAATATCACAAGATGCTGATGCTAAATCAAATTGGTATGATTTGGCAGAAGCATTTTATCAAATTGCCATCGTTTTGGCGGCTATTGCCATTATCGCAAAGAGCCGTAAAATGTGGGTGCTGAGCTGTATTTTAGGCGTAATTGCGATTGGGCTAACTGCCTATGCTTTCTTCTTTGCCTAACAATAAACCGTAACTTTTCTACATGAACTTTTCTTCAAATCCTAATTCCAAACGTTTTTTCTTAGTAGTAGCCGTTATCCTTGTTTTGCAACTACCGGTAATCTTTTTTATCATTTCTAAATTCAATCATCAGGTAGATAAATTACCCATTTATGGAAATAAAGAAATGGCTTCAAATGGAGATACTATTTATCATAAACTCCCTGATTTCCATTTTGTTACCCAAGAAAACAAGCCTATTTCCTTAGATTCTTTGGCAGGAAAAATCCATATTGCGGATTTTTTCTTTACGACCTGTCCTGGAATATGCCCTAAACTTACCAAAAACTTAGAAAAAGTTCACGCCTTTGTAAATACCGTTTCTACTGTACATATAGTATCTTATTCCATTGATCCTAAGCATGATAGCATTCCGGTTTTGGCGGCTTATGCGAAAAAACATCGAGCAAATCCGGCGAAGTGGTCGTTTGTCTGGGGAAATCAAGATTCTATATATGCATTAGCTACAAAAGGTTATTTGGTAACTGCCGAACAAGGTAATGGCCCCGAAAATGGATTTTTGCACAGCCAAAAAATAGTCTTGATAGATAAAGAATTTCGTATTCGTGGTTTCTATGATGGCTTAAACCCTGCTGAATTAGAACGAATGATTGCAGAAATTAAGCTACTAATGGCTGAATACAAAGATTTGCCGTAATTTGCGCTACATTTGGTTATGGATATTTCTCCATTTTTTGAAAAACTTCCGGAGGATATTTACGGAGATTCTTTTTTAGGAAAATACTGTATTGGGGGCGTTATAGAGTCGAATAGCTTATCGGCGGGTTTTCCAGATTGGCTGTATGCGGATGTCGTTATAGTAGGTTTTCCGGCTGCTTACGGCTCTGTATCCAGCGGAGCTTCTGCGCAAGCTCCCAATATCGTAAGACACTATTTGGCAAACTTAGCCCTGCCGGCTAAAAAAATATCTATCGTAGATTTAGGAAACTTAAAGCAATATGAATCAGAAGATTCTTTTCATCAGGCAGTTATAATTGTTTTAAGAACACTTTTAAGAGCCAATAAAGTCATCATTCAGTTGGGTGGTACGCATGATCTTGCTCTTCCGCAATATTTAGCTTTTGAAGAAGCAGAACGTGCCGTAAATTACGTAACAATCGATTCTCGCTTAGATGCCTATGATTCAGAGTTTGGCTTAACCCATTTTACACATCACAATGCGATGTTTCGCCAGAAACCTAACTTTTTACGTGAATTTACGGTTATTGGTGGGCAAAATCATTATTTGACTATACCGGAGCAGGAATTTATCAAGCAGTTAAATATTAATTGGTTACGCTTAGGAGATCTTTTATCGAATTTAACTAAGGCAGAGCCTTACTTTCGCCATGCGGATATGCTTAGTGTAGATATGAGTGCCGTGCATAGTGCAGATGCTCCTGGAGTAAACCATCCTTCGCCGGCAGGCTTTACCGTAGAGCAATTCTGCCAGTTAGCTCGCTATGCGGGTGTTGCTTATCATCTTGAATCAGTAAGTATTCATGAAATCAACCCGGTTAAAGATATTAATGACCAAACCAGCCATTTAGCGGCACTTTTTATCTGGTATTTTATAGAAGGTTTTTACAACCGTATTCATGATAAACCCGATGCAGCACGAGATAATGTAAAAACCTACCGTGTTCAACTGAGTGGCTCTAATCCCAAAGAAATTATCTTTTTAAAACATGAACGAACCAATCGTTGGTGGATGGAAGTGCCTTATCCCAAAAAGAATCCTAAGGCTTCAGACCGCTTTGAGTTAGTTCCTTGCCACCCTACGGATTATGAAACAGCATGCCAAGACGAAATTCCGGAACGCTGGTGGCATACCCAATACCGTTTAGCCGGTATGCATTCACACTAAGTATGTTATCTAAGCCAAAATCTGTTTATATCACTTTATTGCGACCTAAACAGTGGACTAAAAATATCTTTGTTTTTGCGGCTGTTTTCTTTAGTTTTCATTTAGAAGCTGGCTTATGGCTAATTGCAGCCCTTGTTTTTGGTGCTTTTTCAATGTTATCAAGCAGTTTTTATGTAATTAATGACATCTTGGATAGAGATGAAGATGCTCAACATCCAATCAAGAAACTACGCCCGATAGCCTCCGGAAAAGTTTCAGTTCAGATTGCATGGGTTATCGCTATTGTTTTGTTAATAACCTCATTAATAGGTTCTTTTAGCTTAAATTTTTATGTAGGAATAATTTTATTAGCGTATGCTTTTTTGCAGGTTGGGTATAATCTTTGGTTTAAAAAAGTACCGCTATTAGATATTTTAGCGATTGCTTCGGGTTTTGTTTTGCGGGCATTTGCCGGTTCCTTAGCTACGGGCATTGGGCTTTCAAACTGGTTTTTACTATCCATAGCAATGCTTTCACTTTTTTTAGCCATTGAAAAACGAAAAGCAGAGCTTGCGCTAACCTATTTCGGCCATTCCATAGCCCGAAAAACGTTACAGTTTTATTCCAAAGAGTTATTAGAAAAATTAGAAACAATCACCATAACAGCTTTATTAGTAGCTTATATGCTTTGGAGTTCCGGCCCTACCTTACAAGGAGCACCTACTTCGTGGCTAATGCTTACACTACCAATTGTCCTTTATGGCGTATTCCGGTACTTTATGCTAAGTAGCTCAACAGGAACTTTAACTGCCGAAAAACCGGAAGATATATTATTTGCAGATAAACCAATTTTCTTCACCGTTCTGCTCTGGATTCTAACTACGGTTACTATTTTATGGGCACATCACAAACAATTCATTTGATAATGAATACATTAAAGATACTCACAATCATAATTGCTATTTTGTTTGTGATAGGCTGTGAGCCAGAAAACAAGCAGCAAATCCTTCAGGATATAAAAGATAAAGACTTTTTGCAGGAATCATTTAAGGTTACTTACTATTATTCAGATTCTGCAATTATGAAAGCCAAAATAACTACTCCGCACTTAGTGGAGAAAAAAGTTGGGCAAGATATTCAAACAGAGGCGAATAGAGGAATCAAAATAGAGTTTTATACTCCCTCAGGAGCTATTGAAAGCTATCTTGTGGCAGATAAAGCGCGATTATACAACGAAAAATCTATCGGGGAAGCATCCGGAAATGTTATTGTCTATAATGACAAACAAGAAAAATTAGAAACCGAAAAACTTATCTGGGAGCAACATAAGAACATTTTGCACACCAATTCTTTTGTTAAAATCACCACTCCCAAAGAGGTAATCTTTGGGGAAGGTTTGGAGTCTAACACAACTTTTACAAAATATAAAATCTTTAAAATCAAGGGAACGCTTACTATTCAGGAATAAATTTGTGTAGCCACAAAAACATCACGCCAGTCTTTCCATTCAAAAAAATTACTCAGCGTTTCCGGGTGAATCAATAACCTAAAAACGCCTCCAACTTCCTGAATATCAGTACGTAATTTTAATAAATCTTCTTTTGCCTGTTGAGGAGTTCGTGCCATATCTTCCAGCAAAGTTCTATCCATAGCTATAGTCGGATGAATCTGAAGAGAGGTAGTTTCCTCTTTTTGAATATCATACCAAAAGAATGGCCTACTGGTGCTGTATTTGTAGCCAATAACAGTTGGCAAACAAGCAGTAAATTCTTCCCTAATTCCTACAGAAATCAAAGTTCGGTAGGTAGCAGGAAGTCTATAACGCAAATAATGTTGACGGCTATTCGTAACTTCTTTATTAAGAATGTTTTGAAGTTGAAGATATTCATCTTTGATGTAGCTGCCGTCAATTGTGTTATAGCTCGGGTGAATCCCCACAGAATAACCCCGTAAGGATAAATCTCGAATTTTCTGTATTAGTGGTTGAAAATCAGGACTATAAAAACTATCTCGCGGATGCTTGTTGGATAGTAAAACAAAAAAACGCAGTGTTTCAGGGTTTATTTTGAATAATATTTCCCATGAAACTTCGTACGGATCTTGGCCGGTATAAAGATATTTTAACAGCAATTGAATCCGCTCAATATCTTGTTGAAAAATAGCAGCAAGAAATTTTTTAGATAGATTCAAAAAACCTCGTTTACGAAAAGCAAATAGATGATCTATATCGCAGGTTATTTCCTGCTTAAATAAGGGTTTCTGAATTTGAATTTCAGGCCATTTTAAATGAATTTTTTCTGCTAAATAATTGACCCACAAATCAATATATGGTTTTTGGTAAAAACCTGTGTGTTCAATAGCCTTAAAGTCATACCGTTCAAATTTATCATAACTTGGTTTTACATAGTTTACGTATTCTGTTAATAACCAGAAAGAAACGCTAAACCAATCAAAAGAGTCTGGATTTTTATCTGCCAGATTGGGCAATAATTCCGGTAGGTGCTTTGTTTCTCCGGATTCAAACAGAACCGGAGAAAGTTCAGGAAGCTGAATTTGGTTAGGATATTCTTGGTGGGTGCTGTTCAGTATGCGTGAGTTGGTTTCGGGAGAAGTTGCCGGAATAATTTCAACAGAAGACCAACTTGCAAACAAGGTTTGAGCTAAATAACTGATACGCGGAGTTATTTTAGGAACCAGCCAGTAAAGAGTCTGTTTTTGCTCCAAGTGTAATTTTTTGAAAATTAACTAAATTCAGGTCAAATTTACCACAACGCTCACAACCATTAAAAAAATGATTTTGATGCAGTTGCAGTCGGATTTCTTGCCATTTTTCTCCATCCCAAAATTCTTTAAAAGAGTTTTGGAAAAGAGAGCCAATTTTAAGCAATTTGTTGGGATTGCAGCAAAACAATACTTCGCCGGCGGCTGTGATTCTGGCATAAAAATATCCCGCACTACAGCCGATTTTTTCTATCGGAAAAGATGTAGCCGTTTCTCCCTGCAATGCAGATGCTAATGTATCTAAATTTGTTTTGATATTAAGTTGTTTAGCAATTTGGGTTAGGTGAGGTATTTCCTGTAATAAACTTTCCTTTATAGGTTCTGTGATAGCAACGGCTTGGGTTTCTGCTGCAATACTCATCAATTTGAATTGCACATTTGCCCGCAAGGTAGCAGCAAACTCAAGAAATTGGCTTAATAAGTGTGCGTTGATGCGGCAAATCACAAAAACCAGTTTTAGTTGTTTGGTAGTTTCGGAAAGTTGCTCCAAAATAGACTTAAACTTTTCAAAATCTACGGCTGTCCGGTTATGATGAAAATTTATGTATGACTTAGAATCTACTGCGGAGCAGTTTGCTAAAATAGTGTCTATCTGTAGATTTTTGAAAGAGACTACATCACGAACCAGCGATAAGTTGCTGATTAGTGTAGTTTTAAGTTTATTTTGGTGAATGAGTTGAACAGCTTCTTCAAATTCAGGATAAGCAAGCGGGTCTCCGCCACCGGTCAAAATAATCCGTTCTACTTGCATATCTCGGAGTTGGCTAAATAATGTTGGTAAAAGTTCAAAAGATAGATGCTGCTTTTTCCAAGAGATAGTAGGCTTTGTGTTCGTTAGCAAAGGTGAATAGCTCCAGCACGTAACGCAGCTTAGGTTACAAGCATTGGTCAAAACAACGGCAACTGATTTTGGGCCTAATGTGGGCAAATTATTACCAGACCAGTCAATCAGACGTTGCTCCATCCAAAAGATATTCAGGAAATTGATGTATCAGAGGCAAAAGACAATCCGAAGGTATAAATGCCGGATTATGATGATAACCTATTATGGATAAATGAGTTAAAAAAGGTTCAAGATGTTTGTAATAGGTATGTGCAGAAGCGTGTGCAAAGAAAGATGTATCATGAAAAACGGTTAAATTCTTTGGAATCTCAAACGTTGGTTTTGATAAAGATTCAACGATAGTGGTAGTGCCAATATCTCCAGAATACGCAATGGCGGTATCTCTTTCTTGAAAATAATATCCATAAGTTTGCATTTTCGGTAAGTGTTCTCCAAAAGTATCCCAGTATTTAGCACCGGAAATGGTAGAAAGTTCCTCAAATTCTACAAAAATTTTGGGATCAATCAGGGCATTTTTGAGAAAATCATTCAAGATAAGGTACATTTTCGGGTCGGGAAAAAGCACCGTAGTTTTGCGGCCGGCTAAAAAGTATAAATGGAAAATGAGTGTTGTAAGGCTTCCTACGTGGTCATCATGCAGATGGGTAATCAACACTGCATCAATTGTTTCTACTAAGTTTAGTTGCCGTAGTTTGGGATAAACAGCATAGCCGCAGTCTATCAGAATTGTTTTTTCGTGAACATTAAGTAATGCGGAAGAGTTTCCTTGTTCTATGTCGAATGCTCCTCCAGTACCAATAAACTGGATTTTCACAATGCTATTGTTTCAGTGCCCGTACGGTAGTTTTTTGCCCATTATTCCAGACAATAGTGATTAAGATAACGCCTCCGTGTGGTGCTACTAATGGGAATAGTTGGGAATCACCAAGGTCGGATTCAAAGCTAAATTCTCCCAGATTTTTGCCGGAAAGGTCTGTAATCAAGATATTTCCGCGGTCTCCTCCGGCTGATAAACCGGTTACTGTAATACCTCTCTCTGTCCAAGTAATAATTGGGAGTAGGTTATTTCCGGCACTCATCTCAATTATATCATAGAAGCGTGTGGTGCCGTTTATATCTGTTTGGCTTAAGCGATAATAATTTTTGCCATGAGCGGGATCCGGATGTAAAAAAGAATAATGCTTTCCTTCATCGGTAGTTCCTTGTCCTTTAACTTGACCTATTCCGCTAAAATGCTCTCCGTCTGTGCTGTGCTGAATGGTATAAAAGTCATTATTCACTTCCCATGCTACATCCCAAGCTATCAGTGCACCTTGCGGGGTAGGTTTTGCGGTAAATTTTAATAATTCTACGGGTAGCACACATTCAGTAAGTAGGCTTGATTTGTATAAGTAGCTGAAACGGGCACCGGTACGGTTAAATACAAAGGCGGGGTCTGTATCATATTGTCGTTTAGCGCGGTTCACTGCGCCGTTAAGTGCACCTCTATTCCAGCGAATATCGTCAGGAGCGGGATAAGCAGCACCGGAACGGTTTTCCCATAAAACTTCTAAATTATCGGTTCCATTATAGGAAAAAGAGTTTACAGCACCATTATTGGTGTTGAAATTAATGGTTTTAGCACCTTTATTGGCAAAATTTATATTACCATCAAAGACTTTAGTGAAGCCGACAATTCCGGGATGTGTTGCATCAGCATAGTTTCCTGCGGTTGAATGTCGCAGATAAATACGCTGGTTATTAAACGTCCATGTTCCGGTAACAGGGTTATCCAAAAAAATAGTTATAGAGGTTATGGTACGGGCTGAACCCACCTCTGCTTTTAGGATAAGGTTTGCAGCCCAGCTATATCCTGCACCTGTACCGGTTACTATTGGAAAGTCTTGTGTTGTTAGACCCCCTGTAATACACTGACTAAAAACAACCTGAGTAAAAAATACACAAACTAATCCGTATCCAAATAAAACTTTCCGTAACATATTTGCAAAGATTTGCAGTAAATATACATATTTTTTTATGATTTAGTCCAAAAAACCTTTATTTTGAAATGAAATACGTGTTTGGCCGGTGTTGAACCAATCTGTGAAAAAATCTTTTATCATTTTTTTTTCACGATATTGTTTAAGGAGTGTTTCGATTTCTTTTTTCAAGATTCCTTCGCCTTTCCCATGAATAATGAGCATACTGCTTGGGATTCCGTGCGCAAAAGCTGCCTCTATAGACTTTTGGAAATAGTGTAATTGATAATGGATTGGCGCGGCATTAGATCGTTTTAGCTCTTTTTTTAGCTCGTCAGGAAGTTTCTCTATGTGTAAGTCAATTACGTCCGAAGGTATTGGAATTGAATTTTCTTGTGCTTGTTGTAGGTTTTTCTGCCATTTTTGTTTGTTCCATTCTTCGGTTTGTGTTGTTTGGTGTGAAATTGTACTCCGTTCATTTAAAATCGGAATAATAATCATTGGTTTTGAGGATGTTAAGGTCATTTTGGGTTCTTTTCGTAAGAAGGCTTCCTTGAATTTGAATTGGTAATATCCGTCAGAAATATCGTGAATAGGGTTTGCAGGATGAGCTATCCAACGTATAGTCCAAATTGGAACTGAACTGATTTCTTGTAAAGTTAGTGTAGGTAAGGTGATTTTGGTAAATGGGTTTAAGGTGGTGTGTATTAGTGGCCTATAACCTGAGGGGATTTCGGCCACTATTGAAACCAATATTAAATCCGGAGTTTCATTTAGCAAATAGGATAGGATATATTGATTTTCTAATTCGAGGGATAAACAAAAGCCAACCGGAGGGATTTTGCTATCTTGAAACTGTACCTTATCCTGCGGAATAACTTTAGAAGATGTTATCAAAACTAAATTGGATAAAGAAATAGTTTGTTCAAAGCCGTCAATCAGAACGATAGCAGTGCTATTTTGGAATATTTTTTGGATAGTGCCTTCGCCTGATTCGTGAAGCAAGCGAACTTTATCTCCGGGTTGAAACATAGTTATTTAGGTTATTTAGCGATAATTTCAAATTCTGTTCGGCGGTTTTTCATTCTTCCTTCGGGAGTGTTGTTATCTGCAATGGGTTTAGTGCCTCCGAAGCCCTTGTATTTAAGCTGGTTTGGGTTTACGCCTTCGTCAATCAATTTATCTTTGACGGTACGGGCGCGATCTTCTGATAATTTTAGGTTATGCTCTGCTGACCCGCCTCGGTCAGTATGGCCGTTAATCTGGATAATCAATCCTGCATGAACTTTTAGATATAATGCTATTCGAGATAGGGCAATAAGCGATTGTTCGGTAAGTTTGGCACTTGTTGGTTCAAAATTAATATCTTCCAAAATTATTTTAGCGTGTTCTGTGATTTTATTTAGCGGAACATCTAATACATAATCATTTGCTTCTAATTTTGGGATACTTATGTAGGTTTCAAAGGGGAGGTAGTTATCGTTATCAACGATTATTTGGTATTGACCTCTTAGTAGTGGAGTGTTGTAGTTACCGGTTGAAGAAGAGTTAGTAGATATAGTTTTTTCTCGAATTAAATCATTGATTTTAAATTCAGTAGGTATAGGTTTGTTGCTTGCTTTATCGTAAACACGTCCGCGCAAGATAAATTGTTGTGGAGGGGTATCTGGTTTTGCGGGGCGTTTGTTGATGATTATTTTTCGGATACAGTAGTTTTTTTTGTCGGTAACGTATAGGTTTCCTTTTTTATCGAGGCAAATATCAACAGGTTCATTGAAAGCAGCTTCATTGCCGTCTCCGTCATTCCAGCCGGGCATTCCGGTGCCGGCTACAACGGAAACCACTTTTTTGTAGATATTGACACAGATGATGGAAGAGCTACCGGCATCTGCAATGTAGATATTTCCTTCTGGGTCGGCAGCTACTCCGCCGCCAAAGCTACCTTCTGAATTGGCAAAGTTTAAATTTACCAAACCATTGGTGCTGTCCTTTAATCCTTCAAAGTTAGGGAGCACAACTGTTGTTACTTTTCCGTTTAGCCCTACTTGCCGAACTGCGCGGTTTCGGGAGTCTATCACATATAACTTTTGGGATTTATCAATGCAGATAGCTATTGGGCTGTTAAACGAGGCTGATTTTCCGATTCCATCTTGGAATCCGGATGTACCATTGCCGGCAAGGGTAGATACCATTCCGGCAGGTGTTATTTTGCGGATAGCGTGATTTCCGGTTTCTATAACATAGACATTTCCAGCTTGGTCAATAGTGCAGGCCATAGGAGAGCTAAGCATGGCAGCATTGCCCGGCCCATCTACATAACCCGATTTACCCGGAATCCCAGCTACGGTGGTAACTTTTCCCGTAGAATCAATTTTTCTAACACAGTGATTAAAATGATCTGCTACATATAAGTCTCCATTTTTAGCTGAACACATACCTATTGGGTTGTTAAACTGTGCTTGCGAGGAGTTGCCGTCTGCATAACCAGCCATTCCGTTTCCGGCTAAGGTAACAACCAGCCCGCTTGGGGTAACTTTCCGAATCGCATTCGCATAGTCATCAGAAACATAAACATTGTTATTTATATCCACACAAATCCCATTTGGGAAACCAAAGCGGGCAATTCCCCCCGGACCATCTGAAAAACCTTTTGTGCGCGAACCGACAAATGTAGATACCGAATACGTCTGAGCTATGCTAACAATCCCTTGAACAGCAAATATAACAAACCAAAGAACTTTCCGAAAAAACATATTTTGGACAAATTTACGTAAAATGATACATCTGATTACCAAATCAATTTGGTAATCAGATGTTATTCTTTGGTTTTAAGGGGAGTATCCGGTTCTTGAGCTAATATATGCAGAACTTTTTTATCCATCCACTTAGAAAACCATTTGTTGAGAAACACTGTTAATTTGCCTTGTGTAGTCAGGATAATACTGTGTTTTCGTTTTTGTTGTGCTTTAAAGACGGCTTCGGCAACGGCTTCTGCACTCATCATATTGGTTTCATCTCGGGGGCTTTCTCCTTGCTGGGAACCCTGTGCATTTAGCGCAACTTTACGAATATTGGAAGCTGTGAATCCCGGACTAACCGTAAGAACGTGTACTTTATCTGGCAATAGCTCTGCTCGAATGGCTTCTAAAAAGCCATTCATGGCAAATTTACTGGCAGAATATCCGCTCCTGGCAGGTAGTCCTCGATGTCCGGCAATTGATGAAATCCCGATAATGCTCCCCTGTGTCTTCTGTAAATATGGTAAGGCAAATTTAGTGCAGTAAACCGATCCCCAAAAGTTAATATCCATAACCTGATGCAATACTTCCAGCGAAACATCTTGAAACAAAGCCCGCATACTAATTCCGGCATTGTTAATCAAAGTGTCTATTCGGCCAAAACGTTCGATTGTTTGCCTGATTAATTGCTGGCAATCATCCATCTGACTAACATCGCAAGTTACTAATAAAGAATCAGTAGGGAGCAGTTCGGCAGCTTTTTGTAAGCGTTCAATATTCCGAGCGGCTAACGCTAATTTGTATCCAGCGTGTGCATATCGTTCTGCCAAGGCTTTGCCAATGCCACTGGAAGCTCCCGTTATTACAACTACCTTTTGGGTTATCATCATACTTTTACCACAAAATTAAGCAACGTTATGAAGCTGCTATTTCATGATTTTTACAGCTATGTTTAGGTTTTTATCGTTTATAATTAGTTGTTAGGCTACTTTTTGAGGTGGAGTTTCTAAAATAGGAAGTTCTACGATAAAGGTAGTTTTACCCGGTTGGCTTTCAACAGAGATATTTCCCTGATGCTTTAGGATGATTTTTCTGCAAATATCTAATCCTAAGCCGCTTCCTTCGCCTTGTTTTTTCGTTGTGAAAAATGGTTCGAATATCTTGGCAGCGATGTCCTGCGGAATACCCGGGCCGGAATCCGTTAGTTTTGTAATTATCTTATTCCCAAATCGTTGAATAGAAATATCCAACGTTCCTTTGTTATCCATAGCTTGTATTGCGTTATGAATGATGTTTGTCCAGACTTGGTTAAGTTCATCCGGCAGGCACCATATCATCGGTGTTGACTCATCAAAGTCTGTATGAACTTCTATGCCGTATTTTAGTTGGTTATGGTAAATGGTAAGGACTGTTTCCATATTTTCGATAATATTTGCCTGAACAAATACATCGTCAGATTGGCGATGAGAGTAGCTTTTGAGGGCAAATACTATTTTTTGGGTTTTGGCAATGGCTAACTTTATGTTGTCGAGGTTTAGGCGTAGTTTTCCGATAACGGTAGCAGTATCAATAAGTTCAGTAGAATTGGGGTCTTTCAGTAGGATTAAAAATGGGTCTAAGTTGTCTATCAAGCCGATTTTGGCAAGTTGGGCGGCTAAATTAGCGGCGTTTTCAACTTGATTATTTTCTAAATATTCTGTAACTGATTTTTTATATTGTCTTTCTTCCCGGCTGGTTAGTGAGCCGGAAAAGCCCATGGTTCGTTCTATTAATTGAAAAAACAGCTGTTCTTTGGATGAATCCATACTTCGAACCAAAAACGGCAGTTTTTGTAAAATCACCGGCAATGATTTATCAATATTTCCGGCAGAAGCATTGATAGCACCGATTGGAGTATTGATTTCGTGGGCTACACCGGCGATTAACTGCCCTAATGAAGCCATTTTTTCTGACTGAATGAGTTGCGCTTGTGTGTTTTGTAGCTGAGTATAAGCCTCTTGAATAGTTTGATTTTTTTTCTCTAATAAATCTCTGCTTTTTTCAACTTCAACTTTTTGTTTTTCAATTTCTTCTTTTTGTTTAGCAATTTCGCGGGTACGTTCTTTTACTGTTTGCTCCAACTTCAAGTTTGCAGATACTAATCGCTGGCTGTTTACTCGAACAACTATATAAACAATGAGTGAAAGCAGTAAAAAGTAGCAGATATATGCCCACCAAGTTAAATACCAAGGAGGAGAAATCTTAAAATAATATGTAATCTCCTGACTAATAGCTCCATAAGCGTTTTTGGAACGAATCCGTAATAGATAATCACCAGAACTTAAATTGGTGTAGGTAATTTTGGAATCCTTGCTCCATGCTGACCAACCGTTATCATTACCTTCTAAAAAGAGTTGAAATTGAGTGCCTTTTTCGTTTTCAAAGGAAGGTATTCCGTATTCAAACATCAAACTATTTTGAGAAAACAGTAATTCAGGAATGAATTTTGGAGATTGAGTATAGCTTGCTTTTTCGTCTTCGGTTTTATAGTAGCCGTTAAAGATAGCTATACCGGATGCCGTAGTAACTCTGGTGATTACGGGTAAGAGTACCGCATTTGAGACATTAATACGAGAATTATCCAAACGGAATATTTGGTCGTTAATGGCTATCCATTGAATATTTTTGTCATCAATATAAAAAACAGTTGGTTTTTCTTGTAGAATATTTGCCGGTGAAATAGGGTTGATTTTTGGGTCAGCTTTTAGATTCCCGTCAATAGAGAATACTCCGGATTCTTGAACCGTCCATACATCTGTGTTTGAGCCTTGAACAAGGTCAGCTACTTTAGAAAAAGCTATTTTGTTTAACGTATTTAGGGGGACGAACTTACCGCCGTTGTATTCATAAAATCCGTTTTCTGTTTTAAAGATAACTTCTTTATTAATGAGTTTTATTTCTACTTTTCCTTCGGGCAAGCCGTCATTTTGCCCAAATTTTTGGGCTGAAAAGTTTTTTCCGTTAGGTTTTAGCAAGATAGCACCTTGATAGCTTGTTCCAACCCAAATATCTCCTGCGGGGGTTTCGCAGAACGAAAATGATTCTTCGGTAACTTTGGGAATATCTGTTTTGATACCGGTAGAAGGGTCTATGACCCAAATTCCTTTGAAATGGCTTGCTAATAACATTCCATTTTGGGCTGAACTTCCTATTGATAGGCATAGTTCATTGGGAAGCACGAACCGGATAGCTCCATTGTTGATTTCAATCAAGCCTTTATTGCTGGCTGCATAAAGTTTTCCGTTAAATATCCGTAGCGAGCGACATTCTGTGTTGATTCCGGAAATTCGGCGAAAAATACCGCCGTTCTGCTCAAAAATCCCTTGACTGGTAGCTGCATAAATTAAGTTATTAAAGGAAACCATAGAGGCTACCTTACCTTCTATACCGGTTAGTTGGGTAATCGGGATATTCAGCCCAATTCTGGCTAATCCTTTAGAATATGCTATCCATAAACCACCTTGTTTATCTGTATAAACATAGTAAATATCGTTATCTGGGAAACCTGTTTCTTTGGTAAATGTTTGTAATACCTGACCGGATAATGAAACCACATAAACTCCGCCTAACATTGTGGCTACGGCAAATTGGTTACCTTGCATTGGTGCAACTTCATAAATGATAGCACTTTTTAAAATATTATCAATTGGGGTGGTAATCGCAGTTGCTTGATTTGCCGTGAATTTAAAGAGACCTGCGGTAGCAGTGGCGATTATTTTTTCGTTTCCTACGGTTTTAATGGCTGTTATTTCTTTGTCTTTAAAGAAATCGCCACCATGGGCTGGTTTTAGCCCATTAGAAGTCGCCTCACAAAGTCCTACTCCGCGTTGATGTATGTATAATTTCCCATCCATCAACCCTGCTCCGGTTAGGCCGTCTTGTTCAAATTTCCAAGTCGTTAGGTTAAATAGCCCCCCGGATTCCGTTGCCTTAACTAACATAAACTCTGAAATAAACCATATAGCACCGTCTGTACAGTAAACCTTATCAAAGTCTTTCACCAAGACTTGGTCTTGTTTAGGTAATAATTTTCGGATAGATTGGTACAATAAACTTCCGGTGGAGTCTATTTTTAACATTCCAAAATCTCCTTTACAGCCTACGAAGATTCGGTTGTTTTTGTCTATTGATAAAGAACGAACTGGGTTCGGGGTAGAAATTAGTTCCCAATGCTGGCCGTCATAGCTTAAAACGCCGTCATTATTAGCTGCATAAACAACTCCGCGTGCGTCTTGGGTAATCCACCAAACTAACTGGTGTGCCTTGTATTCTTTGGGTGAATAGTATTGTTGGTACGGTTTTCCAAGTTGGGCAGTTGTGCTAAAATTTGAGAAAATCAATATTCCAATACTAAACAGCAGTAAGCGTATTTTACTCATAAGACTACATATTAATAGTTACCAAATTAAACCGTAAAACTATTTGGATAAAATCCATTTTGCAAGCTACTTGGAAAAAATGTGCATCTTTCGTGGATAACTCGAAGCCCCCAACTTTTTACGTAGCTAAATATTATCGATTCAGAATTATCTCTTGATAATTTTTAATTTTTAATTTTTAATTCGATAATTTGCAACTAACTAATTAATAGCATATTACGATGTAAATAAATTTAATCTTTGAACTTGTTCAAGCCTGAATAAGTTGTAGGTAAGGTTTATGATCCCTATTATTCCTGTTGCTCTTGCTACTCCTACAGATTTTACAGCAAGCCCGTTCATACTTTGTTCCATAAAACCAAATACGTGTTCTACTCTTACTCTGGTCTTAGATTTTATCTTATTTTTTGCTTATCTCCCGTATAGGCACTGTTTCCATATAATGGTTGCCCGTTGTCGCTTTTATCCAACAAATCATCTAAAACTTGGGAGTCGTGTACTGAAGCATCTGTAACTGCGAATTTCTTGATGAATTTTTTGTTAGGTTCTCTCTAAGCGCCCAAACAGTTTTCTCACTTCGATATACTCAGTGCAACGTATCAGGTACTTTGTCGCCAGATTCCAATCCTAAGAACTTTTTAAAACTTAGCCTGTCAATATCTGAAACTCCACTTGCTTGTCGCCAAGGCCATAGTAGCGCTGTAAAATCATGATTTTAAACATCATCACAACATCATAAGGTTTCGCCCCTGCGTTGTTTTTCTTTTCTGTATTTAATAATTTAGATTCTAATGTGTTGCAAAATGCCTCAAAATCAACAATATTGCTTATTCTTTCTAAGGGATTGCCAATTGCAGACAAACGTTCAATAGTAAATTGCTCGTCAAATAATCCTTTTTGGCCATTGGTTTTATACTCTTATGATGTCATATTGTTTTCGTGTTAAATTATACGTAAATATACGTATAATTGCTTGATTAACAATGATTTAAATTATAGAATCCACCTTAATATTTTTGTAACAAAAAACACGATTTAAAAATCACAAAAAATTATTTGTTTCTTAAAAAGAATGAATTTAATATTGCGTATCATTTAAAAGTATTATTACTATTATGTTTAGAACAATTGGTTTATTAATTCTATTTTTGGGTTTTTTTACAACCCAAATGAGTGCTGCTGGAGTTTATACTCCTATTTCAAAACCTGCAAACTATGAAGTAAAAAGCCTTGAAAAAGACCCTAAAATGGTAAAAGTTGCGAAAAAAGTAACCTTTTTGCAAAAGATTGTTAAAGGAGTTAAGAAAGTTGCTTCCTTCTCAAAGGGATTAGCCATTGTACTAATGATTTTTATAGCACCTTTAGCTTGGCTTTGGGTTGGGCTTTATAGAGATTGGGATAATGCTTGGTGGATAACTCTTTTGCTATGCTTCCTATTTTTCTTCCCCGGCTGGATATTTGGGTTGATTAAAATCCTACAGAAGTAATTCAGCTTACAAGGAAATTTCGCTATTTAAGCGGTAATTTATTAAATTTGTAGCCAACCACGTACGTGGTTGGCTTTATTTTTGCTATTCATCAAATACTGTAGCCGAAAAATACGTTATTACTACATAAGCACTTATTTAAAATGAAAAATCAATCGTATCTGGTTATTTTACCGATTGTGTTAGCCTTAGGGCTTTGGTGGTTTCCAAAGTTAGCGGCATCGCCTAATGGAGATGATGATTTTCTAACTAAACTAAAAGAGAAGTTTTCTACTTTTTTCAAACAGTTACCTACCGAAAAAGTATATGTACATATAAATTCCCCTCAATTTGAGTTGGGCGAAGACATCTGGTTTCAGGTTTATGTGCGAAACACACGCGATATGAAAATCTCTGAGGAAAGCGAAATTGCCTATGTGGAGCTAATAAACCCCAAAGGGGCTGTGGAAGTAACCCGCCGTTTAGTGCTAAAAGACGGAACAGCATCCGGTGATTTTCAGCTAAGCCCAGATTGGCCGGGAGGGATATACAAAATACGCAGCTACACCAACTGGCAAAAAAACACGCCCGAAATGCCGTTCTTTGAAAAAGAAATTACCGTTCAGGATGTTGTGCTACCCCGCCTCAAAATGAAAATAGATTTTGAGAAAAAAGCTTATGGACCCGGTGATGAAGTAGGTCTGAAAATCGAAGTAAAAAAATTAGACAATAAACCATTAGAAAATGCTGCCTTTCAAAGCGTAGTATCATTAAGCGGCAAAGAATACCAACGCTTCCGCACTTCATTAGATAATGAAGGCAAAGGATTGGTGATTTTTAAATTACCCAAAGAACTCACATCTTCCGATGGTTTAGTGAATTTACTGTTTTCCCATGAAGGGCAAACAGAATCTATTTCTCGTTCGATACCCATTGTGCTGAATGATATTAAATTAAGTTTTTTTCCGGAAGGGGGAGATTTAATTCATAATGTTCCGGCGCGTGTTGCGTTTTTTGCTCAAAACCAGCATGGAAAACCTGCCGACATAGAAGGCCAGCTATTAGACAAAGCCGGTAATGTAGTAGCTTCTTTTACAAGTTTTCATTTTGGAATGGGCGATTTTTCGTTTACCCCAAACTCCCAAGAAATATATTCTGTTAAGATTACAAAGCCGGTTGGTATAACCGAGAAATATTCACTGCCGGCTATTTTGCCTGCCGGATACAGCCTGACTGCTACTCCTGAACGTACCGAAGTTTCTGTCAAAATCACCTCTCCCCGCCCGGAAACTTTACGAATCGTAATGCGTCAGCATGAAAAGATAGTTTATTCCGATGCAGTGCCCGTTTCTAACAGCCGAAACATCAGCATTCCAACAGATCAATTGCCAATTGGCATAACCGTGATTACGCTATTTGACGGTAGCGGTATCGAAAGATGCGAACGCTTAGTATTCGTTAATTCCCACAAACAACTTCAGGTAAAACTGCAGCCGGATAAACCTGATTATCAACCCAGAGAAACCGTTAAACTGACCATCCAAACCTTAGATTATCAAGGCGTTCCCGTTCCGGCAAACCTATCCTTAGCCGTTGTGGATGATAATCTACTGTCTTTTGCAGATGACCGTTCCGGTTCTTTATTGTCTAAAATGCTGTTAGAAAGTGAATTAGCTGGAAAAATAGAAGAGCCTAATTTTTACTTTGACCCTAAAGAGCCAAAGGCAGCCCAAGCACTTGACTTGCTAATGCGTACCCGCGGCTGGCGCGGATTCACTTGGAAAGCAATACAAGAAAACCCACCCACCATTTCCTATAACCGAGAATTAGCTGAAATATCCGGTACTGTGTTTGATGCTTATACCAACAAACCCCTTGCTGACGTAACCATCGAACAATTAAAAACCCCCAACAAAGCCGTTACCGGTAAAGACGGAAAGTTTACTTTCCGAAATATTGATTTGACAGAAAATCATACCTTTTCCATTAATTCAAAAGATGCCCAAAAATATTCATCTTATCAGCAGAACATCCCTTACTACACATCAAACTTAGCTTTATTTCTATATTCTCCCCGTCCAGCAGAAATGCCGATGGCAGCAGCCCCGAATAGAGGCGGTGCCGGCGGACGAAAAAGGGCTGAAATTAATGACGGTTTTGCCGGAGGTGCTCAAGACAATGATGACAAACCGATGATAGATGGAGCTGTTGAAGAAGGAATAAATAAAAAAGATCTACCGAAAAAAAATGCTAAAGCTGAAAATAAGCCTGATTTAATGCCGAATAAAGGAGATCCTGCTGCCCCCCCAAAAATTGCTAAACCCAAAGTGGAAAAAGACAAAGAGATAAATAGGGACGTACCTATGGAGGATCGAAATGAATTTGCCGATGAAGAGATGATGGAAGAAACAGTTAAGCCGAATCCTCAGCAAATTGCTTATTACCGTGCCCGAGTATTCCCAACACCTATTTATGAAGGAAAACCTGCACCGGAAGTTAGAAACGACTTCAGAAATACGATATTCTGGAAAGGCGATATTACTACAGACCGAAGAGGCATTACTACCATATCTTTTCCAACCTCAGATGCGATAACCTCTTTTCGGGCAACTATCGAAGGCTTTAGCCAAAATGGGCTTCCAGCTCATACAGAAACCGTATTTTCAAACATATTACCGCTTTCAATGAGTGTTAAAATTCCGGTAGAGGTTTCTATGGGAGACGAAATCAACCTCCCGATAACCATCAAAAACACTACCAAAAATCCGGTAACCGGAAATCTTTCTTTTGTAGTACCCAAGGCATTTTCGCTTAAATCTCCTTTACCGAACAACGTGAATGTGCCGGCAAATTCTGCCCAAACTATCTATGCTGCTTTTGTAGTTCAAAATATTGCCGGAAAAGACTTTATGGAGTTAAAACTACAAGCAAACGGCCTTGAAGATGCCTTTTCACAAAATGTATATGTTCATCCCAAAGGCTTTCCTCAGCAAATCAGCTTTTCCGGCTCAGATAAAGAATCTTCATTTTCTTTAAGTGTTCAGCAAGTAGTACCCGGAACGATGCAGGCAACCTTATCCGTTTTTCCAACAGCATTAAGTAGCATGATGGCCGGCGTAGATGCTATTTTAAGAGAACCTTATGGCTGTTTTGAGCAAACATCTTCCAGTAATTATCCAAACATAATTGCGTTGCGCTATATGAAAGAAAATAACGTAACTGATGTACCGGTAATGACCAAAGCCAGAGATTTGTTAGACCGCGGCTATAAGCGCTTAGTGGGTTTTGAAACCAAACAAAATGGTTACGAATGGTTTGGCAGTTCACCCCCCCACGAAGCCTTGACAGCATACGGACTCCTCGAATTTAAAGACATGGAACCCGTTTATGCCAGCTTGGATAAAAAAATGGTAGATAGAACAGCCAATTGGCTGCTAACCAGAAAAGACAATAAAGGCGGATTTCTAAGAGACCCCAAAGCCCTTGATTCCTTTGGCGGAGCCTCCCCAGAAATTACCAACATTTATATCGTCTATGCCTTGACCGAAGCCGGATTCGCAGATAAACTGAAAAACGAAATAGAATCTTGCTATTCCGTAGCTGAAAAAAGCGATGATCCCTACCAATTAGCTTTAATGCTGAATATCCTTGGCCAAACGAAGGATGCTCGTTATTCAAAAATATTAGAAAAAATCAAACCAAAACAAAGTATAGGTGGATCTTGGACGGGCACTTCTCATTCAATTACTCGGTCTGGTGGCGAGAGCTTAACCATAGAAACAACAGCTTTGGTTGTACTGGGATTATTTAAAAAAGACCAACCGGATGCGTTATTATTAGACAAAAGTATAAAATACATTATTGGCACCCGTTCCAATGGTGGGATGTTTGGTTCAACACAATCTACCATTTTAGCCCTAAAAGCACTCACCTTGTATTCACAGTATTCTAAAAAGACAGCTTCAAGCGGTACTGTCGAAGTTTATGTAGATAGCAAGAAAGCCGCCTCCTATTCCTACAAGGCGGGAGAGCGAGGCCCTATAGAACTGAAAGGTTGGGAAAACGCTATCACCGGAAACCACAAGATTCAGGTGAAATTCACCAATACAGAGTCAGCACTTCCCTATGAAATTTCTATCAAATATGCTTCTATTCAGCCTAAACAGCAATCGGAATGCCCAATAAAATTAGATGTGCAGGCTGCTGCCAAAACGGTAAAAGTCGGCGAAACAATGCGGGTTAAGGTTACCATCACCAATACTGTTACCAAAGGCCAACCCATGACATTAGCGATTATCGGGATACCGGGTGGTTTATCCGCACAGCCATGGCAGCTAAAAGAAATTCAGGAAAAAGGAACTGTTGATTTTTATGAAATACGTGGCCGTGAATTAGTACTGTATTGCCGCCAAATGGCTCCTAATCAAGTTAGAGAAGTCAACTTAGACCTGAAAGCAGACGTGCCGGGCAGTTATGAAGGTCCAGCCAGCCGAAGCTATTTATACTATACTCCGGAACAAAAGCAATGGATAGCCGGCCTAAGTACGTTGGTTAGTCCATAAAAGAGCCGATTGCATCCGTAAAATCATCGGTTGTGGTTCACAGAAAGTATGAAGGATTTCTGAACCACAACCGCATTTTTGTTTCCGTTAGGGCAATTACAGAAAATGCTGCACGGAATTATCGATGTACCATAAACTCAAAACTCATCTGGCTTGTAACTAAAACAAGCCGGATGAGTTTTGTTATTCAGTAGTGAAAAAATATTACGCTTTAGAACCGGCTGTATATATTTCCGTTATTATCGGCTTAGCAATATTGGCTTTTCTATTAGGAGTTCGCCAGAGGTAGATTTAACCACAATTCGGTAATGACCATCTTGAATTGCCTGTGGTAAAGATATTCTATCTTCTGTTGCCTGAGCATTAACCTCTTGAGTATAAATAGTTTTGCCGTTAAGATCAATAACGGAGATAACTGCTGAAGTTGGTAATGGTTTTTCCCAAGAGATTGAGAACGTGCCGGAAGATGGGTTGGGAAATACAGTAGTGCTGCTATTTAGGGTTAATTCTCGTCTGGAAATATTGCTGGGTTTTAAAGTGATGCTTTTTACTGTGTCTTTTTTACCGATTTCGATAGAAAGGAGTGGGAATTTATCGCTGGCGTTCCACCATTCATAAGTCGTTATGGTATCGAGGCGTGCTGCGGGTATTCCAAAAGCTGGCAGGCCAGCAACCCAATTTTGCCCAACTAACCCGCCTTTGAAGTAAGTCGAGTCCATAGAATATTCTACTTTCTTTATTCTCAGGCAGTTTGTAAATGTTCCGGCTTCAAGTACTAATGTGCCTGTGGCATCTACCAATAAGTTGCGTTTTGTATAGCGAATAATGTGTGCTGAATCAATAGCTCCTTGTGAAATTTCTTTAGCACTTGCTAAAGAATCTAAGAATACTGTGCTATCAATAAAACTTTCTCCAAAAGACAATGGAAATGTTAGGAATTTAAGTGGTTTTTTATGGCGGAAAGTAACAAACTGCCCGAGCCCGGGGTCGGTTAATGCACCTAATTGGATAGCTTCATTGTTATCTACTGATAGGAACAAAGTACCTTTAATAGTTTCTATTGCCATATTGGCATCAGGAAACTGCTCGCCTTCTACAAGGGTTATTGGGTCTTTGATAAAGACGGAGTCCACAGATTCCGTAAGGATATTTGTAAAATTCCAGTTTTGGTTCATACCGGCACTACCCGGATTTATTTGGATAATGGCACTATTTGAACCTACTCTGAATGCATCTCCTACTGATGGAAAATTAGAGCGATTTAAGGTTTGACCAGAAACGCTAACAAATGAAAAAACAATGATAATTAAGTAAAACCACTTCATAATAGCGCAAATTTAGGTAAATTTCAACATCAGCGTATTGTTTGGGATATACATCAGGAAAAGTTTTTGTCCTGCGATGTTGTGGTTTGCTGTTAAGATGATATTACATAATCTTTGTAGATGTCTGTAAGGCTGGTATAAAATTCGGTAATCATACTTTGGATTACTTCTTGGGTGGTAGGGATGTTATTGAGGAGTCCCGAAATTTGTCCGGCTTCGAGTTCTCCTTCGGATAAGTCGCCTTCAAAAATACCTTTTTTACTGCGTCCCTTTCCGAGTAGGAGTTTTAGTTCTTCGGGGGATGCATGGGATAATTCTAAGGCCGAAATTTGCTGGCTAAAAGTATTTTTTATGACCCGAACAGGAGTTAGAGTTCTTAGTATCAGGGAGGTGTCTGTTTCTTTTGCGTTACAGATTGCTTGTTTAAAGTTGGGATGTGCGCTGGATTCTTGGGTGAGGGCGAAGCGGGTTCCACATTGTACTGCGTCAGCACCGAGCGCAAAAGCGGCTAACATTGCTTTTCCGGTGGCTATTCCGCCGGCAGCAACTAAGGGAATTGTAATCGCTTGCCTAACCTGCGGGGTTAAGCACATCGTAGTTAGTTCGTCTTTACCATTATGGCCGCCGGCTTCAACGCCCTCAGCTATCACAAAATCAACGCCGGCTTCAGCAGCTTTTTGGGCAAATTTGGAGTTGGAAACTACATGGCCAACAATACATCCCATACTTTTAAGTCTTTGGGTATAAAGAGCCGGATTCCCAGCGGAAGTAACGATGATTTTTATCTGTTCTTCTTCAATAATTTTGAGTGTTTCGGGAGTATGTGCATAGTGTAGTGGTACGTTGATTCCAAATGGCTTATTCGTAGCTTGTTTACAACTACGAATATGGTTAAGTAATAATTCAGCAGGCATAGACCCTGAGCCAATCAGCCCTAACCCGCCTGCATTGGACACTGCCGAAGCTAACTTCCAGCCGCTACACCAAACCATACCTCCCTGAATAATTGGATATTGGATATTTAGTAAACAGCAAATTCGGTTTTTGGAAAAATCCAATTTTTCAAAATTATTCATGAGCAGTTGGTAAAAATACTTCGTATTCGTAATTTAAAGTTAAAGGTAGATTAGGCATTAAAGATATTGGCCATGTTATTAGATTCATATTATTCATTCCCCAACGGCTATCTTGTTTGTTAAAAGAACCTAATAATGAGCGCAATACATTTCCGGCAACTATTTTTTGCACTTCTATAGAAACTTTTTTAGCGTCCGTATTTTTTAACAGAATGGTACCTTTTATAATAACTTTATCAAAAGACTGAGTAGCCGTTTTTAGGCTTTTAACTTCTCGGCTACGTTCTTCTTCTGTAACACTAACTTCAATGCTGGGAATGGTAGCTGTTTTGAAACTTGCTTTTTGGCTAATATTCCATTGCATAAAATTTTCTTGCGAAATGGTATTTCGTTGTGCGTCTAAGACTAATAATTCTGCCGGTGGGAATGTTCGTCCGGTTTTATTTTCTGTGCGCACAACTTTATATGCGTTTATAGGTAGCTTTTTAGCTAAACGTGGGCTTTCCGGGCTAATCAAGAGTTCTGGAATTTTAACTTCAACGGCTTCTGTATGAGACATATTGATTTGCTCTAAAATAACTCTTGAATTTGAGTTAGTAGGCAGGGAAACTGTTGCGGCAGCAAAGACCTGTGGGTTACGGATGTCTAACGTCTTTTCGTTCGTTTCAATACGTGGGGTTGATAAACTTAGTACCAGTTCAGCATCTTGAAGAGCTTCGGTAGTTGTTTTTACCCAAGCCAATAGCGTAAAAACACCCTCCTTTTCGTTTAAGATTTGGTATTGATATTCCGGCTTCCAGCTATATCCTTTTTCAAGGTATTGAATAGAAACCGGAGCAAAGGTTACGTCTTTGTCTATTTCAATGGTATAGCTATCGCCCAGTATTTTTTCTTCGTAAGATAGTTTTGCATTTCCCTGAATAGATACTTGCAGAATTTGTTTTTTTCTGAGAAACATTGTGTTACCAGCGTTTTTTCTAACTGCAATAATCTCTGTTTGAGGCATATAATACAGAATTTCTCCGGTAATGACATCTACTTCATTTCCGATTTGGAAGTGTATTTCTGCTTGCGAACCTACATTAGCTTTTAAGATTTCAAAAAAGTCGGAGGCTATTGCGGGAACGGTTATGGTGTCTTTTGCTGTATATGCCTTCGTAATTTGGTATTCCGAAGTTGGAATTATCTGAAAAGTTCCCGGAATAGCTTCCGTAGGCACTTCTACTACAGCCCGATGGTCGTCAAAACGAAGAGAGCCACTTTTGATAACAGATCCAATTTGATTTCCAAAAATGCTTAGGTGAGTTACGGGTAGTTTTTGGGGTTGAGCTTTACAGAATAATGTGCTTATTAGTAACGTAACAAAAACATACAGCGTGCGGATAGTTTGTGTACTTTTTAGAAACATAGCACAAAAATAATGTTCCTTAGCTTAGGAACAAACACAACTGTGTTGATCGAAAATTGCTTGTAGTTCAGAAAGTATGAAACCTATGATTTCGTTGATGGAGTATTATTGCAATCCAACCCACATGAAACTTTATACGAAACAGAACGCCCGATTACCCTTTAACACTCTTATTGTTTTGCAACAGTTTGTTATATACAACCAATTTTATCTATGGATTATTAATTTTTGTCTTTCATAAATACCATTTGAACTGACGGTTATGATATATACTCCGTTTACTAATTCTCCAACATCCATCATTATTAGGTTTCCTTGAAATTTATCTTTTTTGACTAAGCAACCCGTTAAACTGTAAATACCAATTTCAGTTTCATTATTTGCATTTTTTGTTTTTAAATCTATTGTTATTAACTCACTTGCTGGGTTTGGGTATATTTTTAAATTATTTTTACTACACTCTAAAGCGTTTATTCCTACCGTGTAATTATTGAATAATTTGCAAACAAACATATCTTGCCACATATTGTTACTGGTCAAGGTATCAGAGCCAAAAGCAACACTTGACATAAAACTTCCAGTAATAAAAATACTGTCAGAGGCATCGATGGCAATTGCATTTCCAAAACTAGTACCATAAAAGGGGATATTGTTCGATTCTATATGTTCTAAAAAATTACCAATAGAATTAATTTTAAAAATTATAGCTTGGTTGCCTCCTATAGAATTTCCGACAAGATTATTGTTAAAGTGAATATCACCACCTTCAATTGTACCCGCTAAATAAAGGTTTTCGGTGTTATCAAGAGCAAGACCATTGCCATAATCATTACCTTGGGATCCCAAACTTTTAGCCCAAATATTATTCCCAAGAAGATCAAATTTTGCGACAAACATATCTTGATAATTGTTGGAAGAGGTTATCTGATTATTATCAAATCTTATAGAGTCTCCAGTCCACCAACCTGCCAAATAAACATAATTATCAGAAGTGATAATGCTGTTAGCAGTTATGTTGGTTGTAAATCCGGTAACGGTTCTATCGGCTCCTTTGGCCCACAAGGCATTTCCATTGCTGTTGTACTTCACCAAAAACATATTTCTTAATGAAGCATTATTTGCAACATAAATTGTTTTTGTAGAATTGAAGAATGTAGTATCCAATCCTGACCATCCTGTTAGATATACATTATTGTCATTATCCGTTATAACTGCTTTTGAGTCCCATTCTGAATTAAAGCCATAGCTTGAAGCAGAGCTGAATGTAGCAAAATTGACCCACATAAAGTTTCCGGAATTACTATATTTAACAACAAAATGTTTACCTGTTCCATTATTTGTTAATAGTGTGCCATCAAAGGAAATTGCATTCTTTGCAGCTAAAAGGACATCGCCATTCCCGTCAATTGATACGCCTGCCGTTCCATACGCACCAAAAGCCTTTTTCAACCAAACAAAGTTTCCATTGGAATCATATTTTGCCACAAATGAATAACTGGCATTGTCAAAAACTATCCAAGAACCATCAAAGTTTATGGAATCAGTATTCATATCACCAGCAACAAAAATATTTCCATTCGCATCTGTTGCAGCAGCAACACCATTTGTTGTTTTATACGACGAGGGTGTCATTGGGGTTTTTGCCCATAATACACTACCGGAAGAATTGTATTTTGCAACAAACATAGCACTCGAACTTGAATCTGATTTTGCCAAAGTAATGGAACCAAATGAAATTGAATCACTCATAAATGTGCCCACTACAATAACATTCCCGTTTAAATCTGTTGCTATAGAGTTCCCCGCATCGGTAAAATTTCCCCCCGCTTTTTGTGCCCATAAATAATCAAGGTTTTGAGAATAGCTTCTTGATAAAATTATAGTAAAAAAAACAATTAAAATATATTTTCTCATATTGAACTGACTTAAGCTAATTTTCAATGGTCTTACAGTCCAAAATTTGTATTATTGCGTTGATAACCAAAATACTACAATTTTATGGACTGTAAGTTTGCAAATTTAATAAAAAACGAAATAGAACCCTTTATTTGGCTGTGGTTCAGAAACCTATGATTTCGTTGATGGAGTATTATTGCAATCATAGGTTTCTGGTTTTTTGAAAAAGCAATTAGTGTTATATTAATCGTAAATTGACGGATAAAGTCTTCTGAGTTTTTGCCTTGCATCGTTTGTTGTAAATTGCCAATTGATTTTACCATTTTTGTTGTTTCTGTGTTGTTGCCAAGCCTCTACTTCGCTGACAATATTTTCTATTTTTGCAATATGCCTATTCAAACATTGATGATTTAGAACGTGTAATTCTATTTCTGCCATATTTAGCCAACTTCCGTGTTTAGGAGTATATACAAATTCAAACCTGTCCCAAATTCGTTTTGCTTCCTGCGGTTCAAACATTTCATATAATGCCGATGGGGAATGGGTTTTAAAATTATCCATTACCAAAGTTATCTTCTTCGCTTCCGGATACATTTCATCAGCTATTCTTTTTACAAACATTGCCCAATCTTTTTTGGTTTTTGTCTGCGTTACTTCAACCAAACGTTTGCTTTTCAATGGCTCGTTTGCCATAAATATATTGACAACACCATGTCTGGTGTATTCATAATCTTCCCGCTTTTCATAACCCGGAGTCATGGGAGAATTGTTCTTGCTTTCTATCAATTGCTTTGGTGACTCATCCATGCAAACAACGGGGTTTTCTTCATTGTAAGGTCTTTTATAAACATCCAATACATTTTCCATATGTGCTACAAACTCACTACTTTTTTCCGGTGGAATTACCCAACCTTTTACTTTCCAAGGCTTAAGTTCATTTTTTTTAAAACATTCCCAACCGAAACATAAGATATGCTGTCCACGTAATTCAGCTCTACCATCTTATCTGCTAACAATCGCAAAGACCATTTTGCAAATCCTTTGGGTGGCTCGCTACAGCATAGTGCAACCAATTTAGCTTCCACCTCGCCGTCTATCTTTATTTCATATTTTCGGCTTGTCTGTCTGCGTTCCAGCACTTGCTCGAAACCCTCTTCAATAAATTTTTTCTTAACTCTGTCTATGGTTCGCATCCCTACTTTCAGTACTTTACTAATCTGTTCATTGGTTACTTTGTCAGAATATTCGCCTTCATCGCAGTTTAACAGAATATAAGCAGTACGGAATGTTTGTGAAGTATGGCTTCCTTTATTAATGATTGCCTGAAGTTCCTCTACTTCTTCCTTTGTCAATTTAATCGTGTATCGTATCATTGTTTTTTTGTAAAGATACGAAATATATGCGTCATAACATATTTAACCTAACATTAGTTCTCCTGACAAAACTTCTGTTTCTGGCTTGTAATGAGTTATTTAGACTTGTTTTGTAGATATCTTTGTGCTTCAGCAATGAGAACCAATAACCGCTATTTTAACTTCTGACATAAGACGATAAGATTACTCATTATTACCAAAAACTTCATTATACTTTCTGAACCACAATCATTTGCTCGTACTCCTTATTGAGATAGCTTATGTAATCCAATAAAAAACAGCTCTTTACTTTCCTTTCGGGTGGACTTTGGGCGTAGGATTTCTACTTGTCGAAAACTTTGACGCAGTTCTTCTCGAAAAAGGTTAAAGTCTGGACCGTCAAATAATTTGGCTACAAAGTTGCCGCCGGGTTTTAGCCATTTTTGGGCGCAGGATAGCGCAAGAGTACATAGCTCAAATGAGCGAGATTGGTCGGTTATCTTGACCCCAGTAGTTTTGGGTGCCATGTCGGAAATCACAACATCTACCGGAATTTTTAAGCCGGTATCTAATATCTTTTGCGCAGTAGTTTCCTCCCGAATGTCTGCCACTATAAAATGTGCATTGGGAATTTTAAGGGTTATGGGCGTTAAATCTACGCCTACAATTCGGCCATTTTTTCCAACTAACTGGGCAGCATACTGAGACCACGAACCCGGACTTGCCCCTAAATCCAGCACCGTGTCTCCTATCTCAAATATCCGAAAACGGTTGTGAATTTCCTGAAGTTTGTAAACAGACCGAGCCGCATAATCCTCTGTCTTAGCTCGCTTGAAATAATAATCCTGTGGGTCAAAAGCCATAAACCAACGAAATTACGAAACTTTATACCCCAAAAACAGCTAACACACAACAAAAATAAACTTGCACAAAATCTCAAAAATAATTACCTTTACCGACTTCGCATCCCAAAAGCTGTTTTGATAACATCTAAATCAACAAAAAAACTTATGCTTAAGGTTATTTATAATAAGCTACTTAATTTTTTCCCAGAGTTTTTATTACTTACATCGCTTGTATTACTTTTTTCCCGATGTTCTTCACCAACTACTGAAACGGAATACCAATCAGACCAAACCCAGCCGGCAGTAGGCGATTGTATTTATATTCATCTTTCATCAGACCCCGAAACGTTACACCCAACAAACTACCGTTCAACAGATGCCGGCAATATAACCGCATTAGTATTCCCAAGTTTATACACAATTAACCCGAATAAGCCGGAAGAATTTATCCCTTATTTAGCCCAAAACCCTATTCAAATTTCCGATGACGGCAAAACTTTAACTATAGAAATACGCCCCGAAGCAACTTTTCAGGATGGAAAAAAAATAACTCCAGAAGACATCGAGTTTTCTTTCAAAGTAATAATGCTACCCTTAATCAACTGCCCGCATCTAAGAGACTATTTTGACTTTCTGGAAAACATCACCTTTAAAGCCCAAGATAGCCATAGGGTTCATTTCAGATTTAAAAAACCGTACATTCAGGCAGCATTAGCTATTGCCACGCAAAGTATTTTGCCGGAACATATTTTTGACCCTAAGGGAATCCTTAAAAAATATTCCTACCAAGAAATCCAAAAACTAACTCCCAAACAATTAGAAAATACTGATTTAGTGGAGTTTGCAAGCCAATACAATCGAATTTTGGCTAACAGTAAGGAACTTACGGCTTTCGGGGCAGGCGCATATCACGTAGCAGATTGGATAAGCGGGCAGCGAATTGTGTTAGAAAGAATAACAAATTGGTGGGGAGATAAAATCAGTGAAGAAGCCATAAAATCTTGGCCGCAAAAAATCATTTACCAAATAAGAACGTCCCAAACATCTGCTATTCAGGCAATTAAATCAAAAGAATTAGATATTTATCATGGAATTAAGGCGCGAGATTTTGCCGAAATAAAACAAGATTCTGCTATCTTGAAGCATTATATCTATGCGACTCCTGAAACGTTTAACATGACTTATATCGGTTTTAATACCCGACCACCAAATAACCGAAAGCAGATATTCACAGATATTAAAGTCCGGAAGGCATTCGCACATCTGATTGACGTTGATAAACTGATACAGCATATAAACATGGGTTTTGCCAATAGAATAGTTTCTACGGTTGATCCTAAACATACTACTTATTACAACGATACCTTAAAGCCAATTCAGTTTGATATAGAAAAAGCAAAAGCTCTGATAGAGGAAGCCGGCTGGAAAGACCTGAACCAAGACGGCATTGTAGAAAAAACGATTCAAGGTAAAAATGTACCCTTTGAGGTAGAGTTTTTGCTCAATGCAGGCAATGAAGAGCGTAAAAAAATAGCCTTGGTTCTGCAAGATAATGCTAAAAAAATTGGCATACGCATAAATATTGTGCCGGTAGATTTTGCCGTTTACCAAGAGCGTTTAGCGAAGCATGACTTTGATTTAATGTATAGCGCAATCAGCCGTTCTGCTATCCAGATTGACCTATTTCAGCTATGGCATACCAGCCAATGGAAAAACGGCGGAACTAATTTTACCGGATTTGGAAGCCCGGAATCTGATAATTTATTGGAAAAACTCCAAGAATCTACAAATCTAAATGACAGAGCCAACCTTTTCAAAAAGATACAAGCCTCTATTTATCAGGAACAACCATGTATTTTCTTGACTTCTTCTGTAAACCGAATATTAATTCACAAGCGTTTTCGGAATGTAAAAGTGCATAGTATTGCACCCGGATATTCTCCGGAATTATTCTGGACACCCAAAAACCTAATGCGCTGCGCAGGCAGTTAAAACCATTATCTAAACTTATCATAACTTTCAAAAGTCGGTGGAAAAAGCCATCCAAGATGCACAAGAAGTGCTCCGCATTGAGATAGAAGCGATACAAACTGTTTCTAACCAATTAACAGATAGTTTCGAGTCATTAATAGCCTGCTTATTAAACTGTAAAGGTCGAATTATCGTTACAGGAGTAGGTAAAAGTGGGCATATTGGCCAAAAAGTAGTTGCTACGTTTAACTCGACCGGCACTCCCGCGATGTTTATGCACGCAAACGAAGCCATTCACGGAGATTTAGGAATGGTACTGCCGCCGGATATTGTTATTGTATTGTCTAAAAGTGGTAACACACCGGAAATCAGGAACTTAGTACCTATAATTCGTTCACGTGGCAATATTATTGTTGGGATAGTAGGAAACAAAGAATCCTATTTAGCACAAGTTTCGGATTTTTTAGTAGATGTTTCCGTAACCCAAGAGGCTTGCCCTAATAACTTAGCACCTACTTCTTCTACAACGGCTACCTTAGCTGCCTGTGATGCCATTGCAGTTTGTTTGCTGAAAAGGCGCTCTTTTTCGGCAGAAGAGTTTGCTGCGGTTCACCCCGGCGGATCTTTGGGTAAAAAACTGTATTTACACGTTTCTGATATTATGCGCAACCCATTTCCATCCGTAAAAATAGATGCAGACCTTTCCGAAATTATCTTAACAATAACAAGTGGACGCATGGGAGCTACGGCAGTGCTAAACCCCAATGGAGAATTAGCCGGAATCATTACTGACGGAGACCTCCGCAGAATGTTACAACAAAATACACAACCATTTTACCAAAAAGCCAATACATTAATGACCCCAAACCCACTGACTATAGAAGCTAACCAACTGGCCTACAATGCGTTGCTACACATGGAAAAATATGCTATTATGCAGCTTATTGTTGTTCAGCCCCCGAATATACCCATAGGAATGGTTCATTTACATGATATTATCCGTGAAGGAATACGTTAAAAAACTCTTAATTTTGCTTTTCTATGAACAAAAACCATTATGCGGTTATTATGGCTGGCGGTATTGGCAGCCGTTTTTGGCCAATGAGCCGGAACCTGCACCCCAAACAATTTATTGATGTTTTAGGCACCGGACGCACACTCATTCAAGCAACTTTTGATCGGTTTAGGGAATTCCTTCCCTTAGAAAATATCTATGTGATTACACATATAGATTACACCCAAGATGTTCATACCCAGCTCCCTGAATTACAGCCTTATCAGATTTTATCTGAGCCTGCCCGCCGGAATACAGCACCTTGCATTGCCTATGCAAGCAACAAGATTTACGCCTCTAACCCAGCTGCTACCTTGATTTTTTCCCCAGCAGACCATTTGGTAGTCAATACCACTAAGTTTGCCGAAGTATTGCAAGGCGCATTATCCGTTTGTGAAAAGCAAGACATCATCATGACATTGGGAATATTGCCAACCCGACCGGATACCGGATACGGCTATATCCAGTTCATTGAAACCGAAGACAAAAAGACTAAGTACCATAAAGTAAAGACCTTTACAGAAAAACCTGACTTAGAATTGGCACGCACCTTTTTGCAAACAGGAGAATTTCTCTGGAATAGCGGCATTTTTATTTTCTCTACTAAAAGCATTCTCGCAGCTCTAAAAAACTTCCTGCCAGACCTTCAAAATGATTTTTTGAAAATCAAAAAGCACTACAATACAGATACCGAATACACCAAAATCGTTGATTTATACGAAAAAAGCCCCAATATTTCCATTGATTATGCTGTTATGGAAAAAGCTGCCAATGTTTATGTTACACCCGCAAGTTTTGGTTGGAGCGACCTTGGAACATGGAACTCCTTATATGAACAATCCCCCAAAGATTACCACCAAAATGCTATTCAAGGAAATTTAATCGTTTATGAAAGTACTGGCAATGTCATTAAAATTGATAATAACAAATTAGTTGTTATCAAAGATATTAATGACCTAATTATTGTAGATACCAATGATGTGTTACTTATATGCAGCCGAAACCAAGAGCAATCTATCCGCGATATTGTAGCTGATGTCAGAAAATTAAAGGGTGAACAATACGTTTAAAAACTGCATGATTCAAAAATTGAACGTAAAGTTTAGCCTATGTATTTCCTATCTAATTGTTAATCTGTTTTTTATACTAAATATCCATGCGCAGCCGATTCTTAGCAAAAAATTACAAAAAGAACTGTCTGAGTTTGTTTGGATAGATCAAAAAACAGAAAAACACGTTGTGTTAGGCACTCATTTAGAGCCGGAGCCGGGTTCTAAACCTTTGGATCTCAAGCTACCTGAACATTATGAGCCTATTACAGATACTTTTTTGTTTCAGAGTGCTTTTGTCTCTAAAACGGAGGTTACTGCTGCTCAATATGCTTTATTTCTGAAAGACAGTTTACAATTAGCCAGAAATGATAGCAATGCCATTCGGTTGCTACTGCCTGATTGTAATCCTGAAGTGCTTTTTCCGAATTACTGTATGCCGGAGTCCAATAAACTCATCAAACTTACCCAGTATAGCCAATATCCGGTTGTTTGTGTCAATTATGCCCAAGTGAGTGCTTATTGCACTTGGCTAACGAATCGTTTGAATAGATTGGTTTTATCTGATAAAAATACTCCTGCCTTTTCTTTTGAGGCGCGAATCCCTTCAGATTTAGAATATGAATTTTTAATGGGCAAAGACCTTTCCGCTATTCGGGATAACTGTGGTGCTTTTCCGATAGGTTTGGGAAATAACCCACAACTTACTGAATCAGATGGTTTTATGTTTTTGAATCCTGTACGGGCTTTTCCGGCTAATTCTCTTGGGTTATTTGGTTTGTATGGAAATGCTTCAGAATGGGCACAAGACGATTTGGGGCAGGTTATCGCCAGAGACATCCAAATATACAGAGCAGCCACCAATGAACTCCGAGATAATTCTTTAATTAACATCCCCACACCGGTAGAAGACCCCCAAAACTATGAAGAACTTTACACTCAATTTGATGGTATTAAGGCAGTTAAAGGTGGGTCATATTGCACTACTCCCGCTCGAGCCAATGGTGCTACACGAGGTGCGTGCCCAAGCAATCAAAGTAGATGTTGGTTAGGTTTTAGACCAATAATCAATATCATCCATAATTGAAATTGAACAGTAATAAATCTTCGCTTTTGCCAAAAATAGATTGAACAAAGTTAATATTTAAACCACACAATTATTTTTTGTTGTTAATTTGGAGGTCAAAAGTAGGCTATGATATACGATTTTATTGTTGTAGGTTCTGGGGCAAGCGGCGGGGTAATTGCTCATCATTTGCATCAAAGCGGATCCAAAGTATTGCTCTTGGAGGCAGGTAAGTTTTATCGCAAAGATACTTTTCCGCGCACAGAGGCGGCGTATTCAGCCCAGTTATTTTGGGGTGGAGGCTTAGAATTTGACAAGCACGCTACTACTGCTTTCTTACGCGCACGAGTCGTAGGCGGAACTACCATCGTAAATCAATGTTTATTAGACCGTTTCGATGAAATCGCTTGGCATGACTGGAAAAATCAAACCGGCGTTCCTTACTTTTCTATTCCCGAAATGCTCCCCTACTATGACCGCGTAGAAAGCCTTTTAGACCTCTATACCTTTAAAGAATCAGATAGAAATAGAAACGCGCAGATTTTTTCCCGTGCTTGCACAGAATTGGGCTACGAATGGAAATACCTAAGACGCGGGATGGACGACTGCCAGTTTGAAAACGGTAACGACTGTATCGGATGCTTAGGCGGCTGCCACAGAGATTCTAAGCAAAGCACATTAGTTGCGGCCATCCAAAAGGCAGAAGCAACCGGCCTAACTATCCAACCAGAAACAGAAGTACAGAAAATAGAACATTTCCCGGATAAAGTTCGCTTGTACGTTACCACCCCACAGGGACAATCTGAGCTGAATACCAGACGAGTTGTCTTAGCCGGCGGGAGTTTCGGCACTACCCAAATGCTCCTAAAATCAGGATTTAAACAAAAATTACCGGCATTGGGAAAAAACTTTTGTCAGCATCCACAATATATGTCATTTGGAATCTTCAAAGACCCCGTAGATGCTCATAAAGGCTCTTTTCAAAGCGTCTGTTCCGCTGACCCTAATTTCAGAAAACAAGGCTTCAAGTTAGAAAATGTATTTGCACCGCCAATATCTATTGGGATGCTTTTTAGTGTTTATGGTAAAACTCACCAAGACTTGATGAAAAAATATCGGCATCTCGCCTGCATAGAAGTTGCTGTTCGGGATGAACCAGCCGGAACTATTGACGTTGATAAAAAAGGAAAACTATCTATCAACAAACCACTTACACAACAAGACCAAAATCGGATTAATGCCGGACTTCAAGTAATTGACAAGATTTTTCATCAAGCTGGAGCCGTAGAGATTGTGCGTTCACCATTTTATTTTGGTTTACACCTCATGGGAGGTTGTGCCATCGGAACGGATGTTAGAACGGCAGTAGTAAATCCTGATTTTCAGCTATTTGACTTTCCTAATATTTCAATAGCAGATGCAAGTATTTTCCCTCAAGCTCCCGGAATCAACCCTTCTCTGACAATTATGGCACTCTCCCAACGCTGTGGAGAAATTTTGGAAAAAACAACGTAACTTAATAGCCTGACCTCAAAAAGCAGGCAAAAAAAATAGCAAGAAGAAGTAACTTTAAAATGATAGCTTCAGAAACACAACCTAATAACTTATCTGAAAGTATTTTTGATAATCTTCCGGAGTGTTGATGTTTATCAGGATTCCTTTATCCGGCACATTTACGAAGTATTTTTTTTCGGTAAACAAAACATCTCGAAGTGTTTTTGAATTTGGTGATAGTAAAATCTTGGGAAATAATTCTTGAGAAATAAGAATCGGATGCCCATGAAGGTTATCACAAACCGGAATAAGATAACCCTCTTGAGGTAAATGCTGCATTAGCAAATTAAGGCTTTCTTTGGCAACTAACGGATTATCAATATTTTGAATGAAAGTTGCTTGTGCAGAAACGATTGTCTGGATTCCCAATTTGACTGAGTGCAAGCGCCCTAAATCCGGATCCTCATTAAAGATGAAGGTTATATCTTCAAAAAGAAAATTGTCTGGGATAAGGTTATGGTAGGATTTATTTAAAACTACTACTATTTGAGTTACAGGTAATTCCTTATAAAGTTCAATAAGATGTTCTAAAAAGGTTGTTTTTGCATCAAATGGCAAAAAGGGTTTGGGTTTTTGCATTCGTTCAGATTTTCCGCCGGCCAAAATAATAGCGGCAGTTGGATGCAATGATGAAGTCATTTTGTAGGAATTAAATAGTACCCGATGCTATTGCAAAAAATCAAATAGCTTACTATCCATAAATTAGGTTGTTTTCCTTTGGATTTACTTAGCGAGAATTACCAAGAAGGTTTTCGTTTGTTTAGGAAGTCATTCATACCTTGTTTGGCTTCCGCTGTTGTTCGTGTGTGCGCATTTATTTTGGCTGCAAAAACAGAGGCTTCTGAAAAAGTCATACCATGTAAATCTGCTAACATTCTCTTAGTAAATTCAATAGCTCCCATAGAATTTTCTGTGCTTATTTTGGTTACTAAGTTTTGTACAACTGTGTTTAGGTTTTCCGGCTCGGTTACTTTGCTGATTAGGCCGATTTTTTGGGCTTCTTCTGCCGGTATTGGGTCTGCAATCAGGAGTAATTCACGGCTTTTGGCTTCGCCAATTTTTATCGGTAAAAAAATCATATCTAAGGCCGGAACGTAACCATATTTCACGGAAGAAAATTGAAAATAAGCATTCGGGGTAGCAATAGTGTAATCTGCTAACGATGCTAAGGTAGCTCCAGAGCCAATTGCAGCACCCTGCACCACCGAAATCACCAATTTGTTGTATTTATACAACTTGGTAAATAATTCCAGTAAATAAACTGAGTCTTGAAGGTTTTCATCAAAGCCATATCCTTGCAATTTGCTTAGGTATTCCATGTCTTGGCCGGCACAAAATGTATTTCCGGCAGCATTGACGACCACTACTCGAATGGTTGTATCTGCTTCCGCAAGTTGTAAGGCTTCCTTTAACTCCCGAATCATTACAAAATGCAGCGCATTTCCTTTTTCTGGGCGATTTAGTGTGATAGTGCAGCAATGCTGCTGCACAGAATACAAAATAGTACGAAAATTGCTCATATCAAAGTTGCTTAGTCCTCTAAGCCATAGGATTTTAATTTGCGATAAAGTGTTCTTTCGGAAATACCTAACTCGGCAGCAGCCCGTTTTCGGTTATTTTTAAACTTACTTAGTGCCCGAACGATTAAGTCTTTCTCTTTTTTTTCAATTGATAATGATTCATCTAACTGGCGGCTTTCCGGAATGGGTTGAGTACTGCCTAAGGATTCTGCATTGAATAAATACGGATCGGAATGAATCGTAGAAACAGGATAATCATCTTCATAGTTTTGGTTAGATCTTATCTGCGAAGAAATCATTTTTCGTAATTCGGAAATTTCTTGTTTGATTTCAAAAAGCATCCGTATCAATATTGCATTGGAATCTGCGAAGTGCGTAAATTGGTCTTGTGCGGGAGGGGTACTTAAAGAAACCGGTAAAAATACGTTACTGGACGGTAAATGTTGCTTTAAAGTAAAGGTATCTACTTCTGGGTTAGGCAAAATGACGGTCAGTTTTTCTACAAAGTTTCTCAGTTCTCGGATATTCCCTGGCCAACGGTATTGAAGTAGGCTTGGGATGCTTTCTGGAGTCAGATGAACGGGTTCTCGCCCATATTTGGAGCTAAATTCATGGGCGAAGTACCGGAAGAGGAGTTCTATATCTTTACCTCGTTCGCGTAAAGACGGCACCTGAATGGTAACGGCATTTAGCCGAAAATATAAGTCTTCACGGAACTTCCCTAAGCGTATGGCTTCTACTAAGTTTTTATTGGTGGCGGCTACTACTCGAACGTCTGTTTTTTGGACTTTTGAGCTTCCTACACGTAGGAACTCTCCATTTTCTAATAGCCGTAACAGCCTGGATTGAGTTGCCATTGGCATTTCGGCTATTTCATCTAAAAAAATAACTCCGCCGTTAGCTTCTTCAAAATATCCTTTTCGGGATTCATAAGCCGAGGTAAACGATCCTTTTTCGTGCCCAAATAGCTCAGAATCAATAGTTCCTTCCGGTATAGCTCCGCAATTTATGGCGATAAAGGGCTTTAATCGGCGTTTCCCTAATTGGTGGATTATTTTTGAGAAGACATCTTTTCCTGTTCCGTTTTCGCCTACGACTAACACGGCCACTTCGGTGGGAGCTACTTGCATCGCCATCTCTATTGCAGCCAGCAGCCGGTCGTTTTCTCCTATAATAGAAAACCGCTGCTTAACTTGCTCTAATTTCATATTTTGATAATTGGCTTTTTCGGGATTCTATTTGTTTGTGTTGTTACTGCCTCTCCATTTGATACCGCAGCCGATAGTTTTTGTGGAAGTCGGATTTACCTCAACGCTATCTTGAATTTGCTGGATAGCTGTTTCTACATAGCGGTTTTTTATTTTCTGGTTATTTTGTAGGCTATCATCAATAGCTCCGGTATATTCTACCCCCCAATTTCCGCCGGTATATTTTTGTAAAAGAAAAACGTAGGGCAATTCTTGCACATCATAAGCCTTAGCTATCTCTTGGGTAATATCTTGCAGATAGTAAAAAGAATACTTTTTTTCATTAAAATATTTAACCATATTTTCATAAGAATCTTTGGTATCAATCTTTGGGTCATTTGGGTTAATGGCGATTACAGGAAAGCCTTTGGGGGCATATTTTTTATGCAGTTGGTTGATTCTTTCTTCGTAAGATTTTGAGTATGAGCAACTATTACAGGTAAAAACAAGAATAGCTCCGTTCATATCTTCTAAGGAATACAAAGAAATTGTTTTTCCATCAACGTTTTTAAGTGAAAAAGGTATAGCTGTATTTCCCGGCCCAAGCTGAGCATTTAGGTTTAAGATAGGGAATAAACACAATATTAAAAAGATCTTGTACATCTGTTGAGTTAGTTATGGCAAAGTTAGCAACTCGTATGCTGTTTCAAATAGCAAAATTACTGTTTTAGAATAAACTGGTTCAAACTAATATTCAATAGGCTTACAGCCCAAAATTCATATTATTGCGTTGGCAACCAAAATACTACAACGTTATGGACTGCAAAGTTACAAATTTAACAGGTGCCAAACCGGCTTAAACCAATGTTCAGGTTTTGGTATAGAATGTAGGAAAGCCGTAATTTTGCTGATGAGTTATTATTGCTATCAGGGCATTATGGGTTTCGTTAATTGTAAAGTTAGCTAAATATCTCATCATACTTTCTGAACCACAACCAGATTTCTTAATGAGTCCATCATTTATTTTGTGCAGCACAAAAGACATTATGAACCAATAAGTTTAGAATTTCTATTATCTAATTTCGGAAATAGTATCTTACTTTCGGAGGCGTTGATAGACCTGAATGCTTGTTAATAATACCATAGCGAATAAAAAAATCCCCAATAAGCCCCAAAGTAGGCTTATTGAATCCCGAACGATTACCAACATTACGATTCCGACTAAGAAAACAGTGGCTACTTCATTCCAGATTCTAAGTTGTTTTGAGGTTAAAGAAAAATGACCTTCTTTTTGTTGTTTATAGATATAATGAAGAGTTCCATGATAGGTAAATAACCCAACTATCAGGCATATTTTCAACCAAAGCCAAGTAGGAATATTCTCATAGGTTGATAATAAGGTACTTCCTAAAATGAATGTTAGTATCGCTGAAGGCCAAGTGATGCCCAACCATAAGCGGTTAATCATAATTTGGTACTGATTTCGTAAGATTAATGCTTCTTTTGGGGGCTTATCTTGTGCTTCTCGGTTGTAGATGAATAGGCGTACTACATAAAATAAGCCACTAAACCAAGTTACGACAAAAATCACGTGTAGTGCTTTGATGTAAAGCATTTAGTCGGGATATTCGTAGAATCCTGAGCGTGTTTTTTTCCCAAACTTTCCGGCGTTCACCAATGTTTGCTGAATCCTGCTGGGTCTAAAACGAGGTTCATCAAAAAAACCGCGGTAGATTGACTTTGTAACTTCATGGTTCGTATCAATGCCAATCAAGTCCATCAGCCGAAAAGGCCCCATCCGAAAGTTAGTTCCTTCAAATAGTTTGTCAATAGTTTCCACATTAGCAACTTGTTCTTCTAGAATACGCAGGCTTTCTAAGTAATAAAAGCGGGCTATTCGGTTTACAATAAAGCCGGGGGTATCTGCTGCTATCACTGTTTGTTTTTGTAAAGATTCGGTAAAATTGCGCACTATTTGAACCGTTTCTGGTGTAGTGGCTAAGCTGCGAACTATTTCCACTAACTTCATCAAAGGTGCCGGGTTGAAAAAGTGTAACCCTAAAAAACGCTTTTGGTTGATAAGGCAACTGCCTATCTGAGAAACAGATAACGAAGAAGTGTTTGTCGCAAATATTGTTTCGGTGCTATTAACGGATTCTACGGTTTTGAAAATTTCTTGTTTTATGGCTAATGATTCCGGTGCAGCTTCTATGATTAACTCTCCCACAAGTTCTGTGAGTGTGGTGGTAGTTATCAAATTAGACAAGGCGTTCTGGGCTAATTCTGCCGAAATCTTTCCCAACTGCTGACTTTTGTTGATGTATCCGGTAATTAACTGTTTCCCAGACTCCAATGTTTCGTTATTAATATCATACAAAATAACGTTATATCCTGATAACAAAATGGTTGTTGTGATACCTTGCCCCATAATTCCAGCTCCCGCAACACCAACGGTTTGAATTTTCATATTAATTTTTTGAAATTTTTCTGTTTTGCATACGCTTTCGTTCACGTATTTCTTCTTGTAAATTCAAATTCATATCCAAGATACCCTGAAAATGTTGCAGATGGCTAAACGGAACTTGAACCTGAATACGGTCGTAACCATTTTGCTGGCTGTTTTTTACTAAAAAATTGAAATAGGTAACAGGGTAATCCCGCCTTAGGTAATAATCAGAAATATCTTCCCAGCGTAATAGCTTGTAAGTTACTAATTTATGGCTTAATTTGATTTGTGAAATCACAATTCCCTCGTGGGTAACGTATTGAGTAAACAAATTTTGAACGGAAATATATACTAAAACGCCAGATATAAGTAAGAAAAAGCTATCTAATGCTAATAGCCTGATATTTTCAGCAGGAAGCGAATTAACGATTATGCTTGGAAAATTATCCATAACGGATGTAGCTAACAATCCGGTCGTTATCAGTAATAAAATATTTAGCACCAAAAGTGCGGTGGAAAATAGTACTAAGCCGGAAGGCCACCATTCTAAGGTAACATGTTTGAGTCTGCGCCGTGAATATATTGAAATAACATACAAACCCGGTGCAAATAACAACACTATATTTAATGCTAATATATGTATTAGACCCAATAACATAAGGTAACTATCCGAAAATGACAAAAATACAAAACTTTTAACGCTGCCTAAATATTTTCTAACTAAATTGTCCAATAAACTTGGTGGGCGTTTTGGGTATCAAAATAGCCACTAACCGGAGCGTTACGTATTTACCAAAAACTACTTTTTAGCACTAAAAGTTCTTTGTAAAACAAATAATTCACTACATTTGAGCCATCATTTCTTGCTAAAAAAATTCTATCCATAAAATAATTCATTACTTTATTCGTTAAATATTTACACTCATCATTAGACCGCTACCTATAAGAGCACTTTTACTTAATAGTGTAAAATTTATGTTTCAGATTTACGTATAAACGTAAAAATATGGAAGAACCTTTACGAAAACCTTTAAATCGTAAAGCAATGAAAACAAAGTTAAGTTGGGCAAATCTTTCAGATATTGAATTAGTTCATATTTTGCAACAAGGGGAATGCCGTGCTTTTGATATGTTGATGCACCGCCATCACACATACTTGCGCAGTGTAGCTAAAAAAATTTTACTGGATGCAGCATCTGTAGATGATTTGCTGCAAGAGGGTATGCTAAAAATCTATCAACAGGTTATTTCTGGAAAGTATGCTGATGACGGTAGATTTTTATCGTGGGCAAGCCGTATTATCCGAAATCTGGCTATAGATAAGTATCGAAACCAAAAGAGTAAACAACATCTGTGGGGTAACGAAGACTTGCTTGTAGCTCAAAAGGCTATTCATAGCGATAGTATGCCGGAGGAACAACTTATGTATCAAGAATTAGCAGAAACTATTTCCTGCTTATTAAACCAGCTTCCAAAATCTCAGCGGGAGGTAGTTCACCTGCGCTTTTTTGAAGAACTCTCTTTCCGTGAAATAGCAGAGCAAACAGGCACCAACCTAAATACTACCTTAGGACGGCTGCGTTATGCCTTAAAAAAACTGCGCACTTTATTAGACACTAAAAATGCAGCCTGAAATCTAAAAAACATCCAACTTCTATTAAAGCAATATCCTGAAAAACAGATTGTTAAATTATAGAAGTTGGATGTTAAGTTGTTTAAACTATTTATGAAAAGTAATAAATAGTGTTTCTTATTTGATTAGCCCCAATCCATCCAGAGCAGATTTATCATTGGGGTTTGAAAGCAACACCTTGTTAAATAGAATTTTAGCCTCGTTTAATTTCCCTAAAAAATAGTTTGTCCAAGCACTCATCAGCATAGAGTCATAGTCAAATGGATATAGATTTAGGGATACATCTAAATATTTTTTTGCATTGATAAAGTCTTTGCGGTAGTAATACAAAATTCCCAAAGAATAATTAGCTTTAGCATTTTTGGGATCTAACTTCAAAATAGACAAGTAAATTTGCTCAATATCATTGTAATTTTCGGTTTTGGTATAAGGGTTGATGATTCCCCAAAGAGGTTCTGTTGCCGCAGGCATCAGTTTTGCCGCTTTTTGGTAATATGTAACGGATTCATTGAATAATCCGGCTAAATAGCTAAGCCAAGCAAGACGTAAGTTGAGTTCGTAAGACGATTCGGTGTAGTGTGCAGAAAGTTCGGCAATAGCTCCTTTGTAATTATGTGCAGATTCTTGAGTATAACTTTTGCTAAATGCCTGATGTAGAATAGCTTGGTCTTGTCCAAAAACAACTAAAGGCATTGCTAACAGACAGAATACAGAAATTTTTCTTACAGTTTCCATGTTATTGAAATTGAAAAAATGTGGTTATTGAAATTAAAATTTGGTCGTTGAATAATATTTTCTCGGGTAACTTGAAAGTAGTTCCCTTCCCGTAATTGAAATCTATACAATAAGTTGATTATAAACCGATTGAGATAATATCGTAAATCAAACCCGATGGTGCTGCGAACTATTCCAAGCGTATTATAGGTTAGAAACCCCATCGCAGCCAGATAGTTTTGATGGTTTCCGTAGCTGCCATTGATTTCATACCAGAGCTTGTTGGTTATTTTTCCACCGATAGATTGAGATATAACAAACTGATTTAAAGAATCTTGCTTGATTAATGTGAAGGTAGTTGTGCCGTAAAAATGGGTATTTCCAAGTGGAAAATAAGTAATAGAGGTTTCTCCCTGCAAAAAGAGTTTCTGGTTAAAATTTGCAACTGCAATTTCCAATAAAGGAGCGCAGTACGGAAGGCGTTTGCTCACGCCAAATACTCCGGCAAAACAATCTGACCAAAAACCTTGATAAAAAACTTTTGTTTTGGGAAAAGTATCCGGAGATACAGGATTCGTCGTTTCAAATTGATACAAAGAATATGTCTGTCTATAAAAGCCCGCCCCCAAATAAGTTTTCCAACCACGATTAAAAGCATAAGATAACATTCCGTTATACTGAATATTTAAGTTATTACCCGTTTGGGCATAATGAAACGTTGGCGCAATTGTGCGCCCAAGAGTTGTAGTACTAAAACACTGGATTGCATGAAACATTCTAAGTCCTTTATTATGAACGCTTTGTATTTCTAAGCGTCCGAAAATAGCTTTACCGGAAAAATATCCTTCTGCATAGGCATTTTGCTGCAAAATATCTTTTGCTGCAAAGTTGTGGTCATTATTGGTAGTCAGATAGCCGCCGCCGATGGTAATCTGCCGGATACCCGAAGGACGATAGTTTAGCTTTTGTTGCAGACTTATTGATGACTTACAGAGCAAAATATTTGCCGATTCCGGCTGATTCGTAAAGAGATATGTAAAATACAAGTATTCCTGTAAAACTGAATCAGCATCGTTAAATTGGTATGCTCGTTCAAAATGCTGTTGAGCAACTTCATAGTTCTTTTCCTGATAATAAATCATTCCCAAACGCATTCTCAAAAAATAAAAATCATCACCTCTTTTAATGTATTCATTTCCAATGATTTTTAAGGAGTCATACTTTCCTTGCACAAAAAGATTGTACGTTTGATAATCAACATCTAAGAGGTTTTGACTAAATCCATTAAAAACGATAGCTGCAAAACTGGCTAATAAAAGCCCTACTTTTGCTACAACAATCAAGCAACGCATAAATAATTGATTGTTTGATGTTTTTTTAAAATAGAAAAGTGCTGGATTCTTTTTTCGTACAAAGAGATTTTGTAGGAAACTGAATTTGTTTTTTTACCCCAAAATCGGGTATTTATGTGGCTTAAAATCGCTAAGTTAGCCGGTGAATGTTGATTATCTACTGTCGAGATTCGGCTTTCATAAGCAGCCTTAACGAACAGGTAAAACGGAGCTAAGAAATCTTGTATCCACTGAACCCAAATGCTGCTGAAATGAATTAAGGGAATTTGGTCTGTGAGGGTAACTTTGGGATAACAACCCAGCAATACGCGAAAAGCCGCTAAGTAAAATTGAAATAACAATGAGTTTCTATCTCCCTCAAAGTCAGTAAAATAAAACATTGTTGCATCATTTATGAAATAGGCTACGGATTTGGTTTCGGTGCAGAATAAGTAACTTCGGTTGAAAGCGTCTGTCATCACCTCCCAAACGGTGAGTTCTTGAGTGTTTTCTTTCAAAAAAGCAATTTTTTTACCGGGTTTGAAATCAAAACTTGCCGTGAGTAGTTCAGCCGGTAGAACATTACTGATGGTTGTATGTAGCTTTGGTACTTCAAAAGTGTGTAATGTTTCTTGGTCATTTTTATCTTTTTCGACAAAATAAGCCACCGGATAAGGGAGTGTTTTTGCACCAACCAATGGAATTGTTTGTAGCTGAAAATGGATATGTGGTTCCGGTGAACGCCCGCTATTTCCACAAGCCGCTATGATTGTGCCCCGAGTAACATAATCCCCAATAGAAACCAAAAATGAATCTTTTTTAAGGTGGCTGATCTGTGAATATAACCCATTCAAGTGATTGATAATAATAGTATTACCCCAATTTTGTTCTGTATTCACTCCAGCAATGTCATTCTCTTCAACGTAATTGTGAATGTCATAAACATAGCCATCCAAAGGAGCTAAAACCGGTTTGTTGTAGCAATAATAGTCTTCCCGATTAACTCCCGCTCTGTAATAACTCTTTTGTTCATCATCTTGAATCATAAAATCTAAGGCGTAGCTCCAATCACCTAAGTGGGTAAGAGAACCATTATATCCTTGACTAACAGACCATTCTCCAAAAAACGGTAAGGAAATTTTAGCATAACCAACATTTTTTAGACGCTGTAATGAAGAAAGATATTTATAGATTGTTTTCTCTGCATGGTAATATTGAACTGTAACCAAATGCAAAAACTGATGAAACCAACGGTGTAATAATGCAAACAAAAATAGGATAGTGAGTGCAGAAAAGGCTACTGTAAAGGCTTTTAGTTGAAAAACTTCCAGCACTTTTCCGGAGCTAATTACCAGCATCATTAAAACCGGTGTTAGAATAATCACCGCTAAATAACTCCCAATATTTGGCACAAGATAAAAACAGCCTACGGCTATTCCCCAAAAAATAAAATTGGAGCCGCTTAAACCATAAATAAAATCTAATAACGGAACACCTAATAATTGATAACAAACGATTGCCGTTGAGAAGCCTATTACCGCTAACGAAAACGCAATCCTTGAGTGATACAATAGCCCCAAAGCTATCAATAAGCCTCCCAAAATAGAATCTACAAAAAATACGGACGATAACGTCCGCAAAAAAACAGCTACAAATAACGGTAAAGAATTAGCATCTAAGCTGTGAACTAACTGATACCAAGCATATTCCTGCATCCTTGAATGTTCATTAATTGCATAAACGGCTTGGTCGCTCCATACCAAAGACGACATATTGCCCGCCGAGAGAGAAACGAGCCAATAGGTCGCCAAAAAAGGTAAACTCACAAAAGGCAAATGATAAACCTGCAAAAAACCTTTTATCACAGCCGTCATCAGCAGCAAAATAACGATTGATATGATAAAGAAGAAGCAGAATGTGAGTGTAAAGTCAAACTGATGCGCTAAGGCTAAGCCTAACAACAAGGCATTGAAACCAAAAATACCTTCCCGAATTTCTGTTTGGTTGAAACCTAAGCGCTGTGCCAAAAAATTGGCTAACAAAACACCTGATAAACCGGCTAAACCTTGTGTTGGTACAAATAAAGTTACCAATAAAATTATTCCAGAAAAAACCGGATTTAATGAAAAAAATATCTGGCCGTAACTATTTAGGGTTGATTCAAGCCATAAAGAAATCTGCTTCAGCATAAATATCTCAATTTAGTAAACAGGTTATTTTTTTCAATATGTTATTTATTGATAATCAGATAAATGTATAGATTCTGGTTTTATGATTAAGCTAATGAAATATCCTGTAAATGGTCAGGAGTTTGTTCATATCGCAGCATTGTTTCTAAGGATTCATTTTCCCTGATGATGTGTACTTTTCCTTCTCTGTCAATCAGCACGATTTTGGGGCGCATTTGGATGAATTGCATCCACTGGGTCATATTGTAAGCACCTACTTTGTGCACAACAACGTGGTCTCCCTTGTTCAGTAACGGAAGGTTAATGTTTTCCCGCACACAATCTATGTTCATACACAAAGGTCCGTAAAGAATCATGTCTTCAGTGTGGTGTGAAAATTCTTTGGATACAGAAATCTTATGGTCATACCAGAAAGAAGTAAAGAGCAGATTTACCCCGAAGTCCAAGATAGTTGCTCTCCTGCCGTCGCTTAAACGTTTGGTCGCAATAACGGTTCCCAGCAGCCAAGCGGCATCATCAATTAATGCCCTTCCAGTTTCTAAAAATAAGGTTGGTAGGTCTTCCTGCTTAAATCCGGCATTCAATATTGCTGTTGTGATAGCTTCTGCGTAGTCGTCAATAGAGGGAACAACATCAGCACCTTGCAGGTAAGAACCTTTTAGGGTGTTTTCGGAAGCAAATCCTCCTCCTAAATCTAAGTATTGGATAACTTTTCCGTATTTAAGTTTGATATGGTGTGCTAAGTCAGCTAATTTATAGGCAGCGGTAGCGTATGCTTGCGCACTCAGCATATATGTTCCGATATGGCAATGCAAGCCCACCAATTCCATTCCCGGCTGGGACATGATTTTGGTAATTGCGTTCCACGCCTGCCCATTTTCGTAGTTAAAGCCAAACCTATCCCACATGGGGTAAATTCCGGTATCCATATTTACCCGGATAGCTACCCGAGCATGAAGATCCTCTGTTTGCAAAATCTCTACAAGTTGATACAATTCATCGTAATGGTCAATGTGGATGAGCGAATCATTTTCTGCAGCAAATTTTAGGTCAGCCTCTGTTTTATCAGGGCCATTGAATATAATTTTATTTCCCGGAACACCATTTGCAAGGGCTTTCCGGTATTCAAAAATAGAAACAACTTCTGCCCAAGAACCTTCTTGATGAAATGTTTTGCAGACAGCATTCAGGTAATTGGTTTTATAGCTCCAAGCAAATTGTACTTTGGGGTAGCGGGTTTTAAAAGCTCGATTCGCTTGCTGGTAATTTCTGCGAATTTGTCTTTCCGAAATCACAAAAAGCGGTGAACCATAATCGGTTAATAGTTTGTTTACCGCAACTCCGTCAATATGAGTTACCGGAAAAAACTCCGTTTTAGTGCCAAACTTGTTCATAATACCGGCGTTTAGCTTCTGAATGACCGGACGTTCATAGGATTTCTTGCTCATAATAGTTGTCTTTGTTAGAAAAAATAATTTTATAATTCTCCGAATGTAGATATTTTCTCAAATTCACTCAATGATACAATTTGGTCAAAACTGTATCGGATAAATAATTTTCCGCTTTCATAATTTGCAAATGGTTCCACGTTTTGCTCTAAGGCCATTTTAACGAGTGCTTCCGGGTGATTTTGGCCGCAGCCTACGGCTAAATAAATCCATGCCGGAAAACGGGGATTCATTTCTAATAGATAATATTCACCGGCTTGTGTCTTGATGAACTCCAGCTCACAGCCGCCTTTCCAGCAGGAGTTTGCAATAACTCGATTGGTAATCTCGATAAGTTGCTCGTCTTCTAAGGAAATGCCTGCCCAAGCTTTTCCCTTGTCAGTAATATACAATTTACGCATAGGCACTGCGCCGATACATTTTCCCGTACCATTACCAATGGCTGTAACATTCACTTCATTACCGGAAACAAATTCTTGGATAATGATAGGAAGCCCCCACTTAGCGCTGATTTTGTGGAAATAGCTAATAGCCTGCTCCATTGTTGCAGCAATATGCGCATCATAAAACTTTCCCTTAACGACAATCGGAAAAGAAAATTCATACGCAAGTGCGGTAATTTCTGCCGGAGAAAATACCATACGGGACTTGGGTACTTTAATTTTGTTGGCTACACCAAATTCATACAGCACCGATTTATGCCGAGATTCAAATTGCTCTTGGGTAGGCAGAAACGTAGCTATTCCAAATTCAGCCTTTAGCTGCGGAGCTAACCGAATAAAACTGTGTAACTCCGCATCAAAATTGGGAATAATAACATCTAACTGCTCTTTTTCATGAATGTAGCTCAAACGTTGTAATAAACTTGCCGTTCCGGTACCCGGAAGCGGTATGGAATACGACTTATCAACCAAATCGTGCATATACAGCCCCGGCTCTAAGGTTTCATAGCTCAACCCAATAATCCGAACCTCAAAATGTGAACTTTCCTTTAAAGCCCGAATTACCGGAATACCCGGCCCAGGACTGTCAATGTTATTTAAGCCAGTAACTCCTACGGTGATTTTTTGCTTACTCATTTTTTAATAGATAATGAGCCGTTAGCATCTGAATAAAATCTTGTAAGTCTTTTTCTAAGGTAGATTTATCTACCAAATAATCCTCCAAGAGTTTTTGGATAATCTCTTCCTTATCTTTATTCTCTTTCAGCATTTGAATAATCTCGCCTCCAATAGTATTGGTAGAAAAAGAGTCCCCAGTGCTTGGGTTAAAAATAAACCCCGAGTCACTAACCGCTATATTTTTATTTAACTGCATGATTCTTTATTTTGGATATACAAAGTTGCACTGAATATAAATATATGTAGCTAAAAAATCGGAGAACACACCGAGTATGTCGGTTTATCGGTAAAAAGGTCAAATGTATCGGTATAAAATTTGACTTTGAAATCAGACTTTCGAGAGACTTTCCAGTGTTTTTAGAGCTTTCTTTTTATTTTTTTTAATTTTTTTCTTTGTGTATCATTGG